>NZ_JBIUAT010000015.1:0-66939 GCF_044547685.1 Acinetobacter sp. NPDC052428 | reverse complement strand
AATACCAACGAACAGCCCAAAGAATGATTTCACCTTGAAAGTGCCGACCGTGGAAGGGATTCATCTGCTGTATCTCGAAATAAATAAGATATTTAACTTATCATGTCAGCCTATTTGCAACAGTGCCACTTTGTGTGCTTACAGCTCTGCCATAAAAATAAGCCAATGATCAAAATTAGTGAAGCATTGGCTTAAACAGGATTCGGGTTAAAATAAGGAATAAATTTTCTAGATCACTAGGAGCCGTCCACAAAATTTATGGGTATCCAGATTCAATTTAAATTATTCCAAACTTATATATCTATAAGTATCGTACTATGCCTCTGAAGTGGTAAAACCACATCAAAAGCTATTAACTTATGCCTTATTTTTGGTGTATACATCGATAAGAACGGCTCCGAGAAGTACCAATCCTTTAATTACTTGTTGGTAATCAACGCCAATCCCCATGATCGACATACCGTTATTCATGACACCCATAATAAAAGCCCCAATCACAACAGCAAAAACTTTTCCAACGCCACCAGATGCAGATGCGCCACCAATGAAACAGGCAGCTATCACATCTAATTCAAAACCGTAGCCACCAGATGGAGTCGCACTGTTTAAACGAGCTGCAAAAATTAGGCCTGCGAATGCAGCTAGAATCCCCATATTTACAAATGCAAAGAAAATTACACGTTCAGTTTTGATACCAGATAGCTTAGCTGCTTTTGCATTCCCACCAACCGCATAAATGCGACGTCCAATAGTAGTTCGGTTCATAATGAAAGTATAAAATGCAACCAATATTCCCATAATAATCAATACAATAGGCATGCCTTGATACAAAGCCAATAAGTAAGAAAATGCGATGATAGCTACACTTAATGCTAAGTTCTTCAGCACAAAAAGAACTTTTGACGTACTCTCAATACCATGTAATGCTGCTTGTTTACGTTGACGGAATTCAATCACAAAAAAAGTTATGCTAACTACAATTCCGAGTAAAAGTGATGTGACATGAAAACCTTCAATACCAAAAAAGTCAGGAATAAAACCAGAACTAAAAGCATTAAATCCATCTTCAAATGGACCAACTGATTGACCATCTAGAGCAATTAATGTCAAACCGCGAAAAACCAACATCCCTGCTAAAGTGACAATAAATGAAGGTACTTTCCAATATGCAACCCAATAGCCTTGAATGGCACCGATCACCGCACCAGCCAGAAGACAAATAAACATTGCTGGTACAAAAGGCATTTCATGTGTAACCATTAGGCTAGCTGCCAAAGCCCCCGTCAAACCGACTACAGATCCAACTGAGAGATCAATTTGTCCACTTACAATGACCATGAGCATGCCAAGAGCCATAATGACGATATAACTATTCTGCAAGATTAAATTTGTTAGGTTTAATGGTTGTAACAAAACATTATTGGTCGCAAATTGGAAAAATATCACAATAATAATCAATGCACATAGCAAGCCATATTCTTTTAAGCCATTTGCTATAAAATTTGTGTTTAGTCCTTTATTATTTTTTCCATTCATTTTGTTGGTAATTGCTGCGCTATTGATATTGTTCATTTTCTTTCTCTCCATTCTTCATAATAGATCGCATAATGGCTTCTTGATTTGCATCTTTTGCCAGAAACTCACCAACAATCTTTCCTTCATTCATGACATAAATCCGATCACACATACCCAATAGCTCAGGCATCTCAGAGGAAATCATGACAATACATTTACCCTCTTGGGCTACTTGATCAATAATTGTATAAATTTCATACTTTGCCCCTACATCAACTCCTCGTGTAGGCTCATCGAGAATTAGGACATCTGGTGCTGTGAATAACCATTTACTAATCACGACCTTTTGCTGATTTCCGCCTGACAAGTTACCCGTATGTTGTTCTACATCAGCACTTCTAATTCGCAGCTTGCTTCGAAATTCATTTGCAGTATTTGTTTCTCGATGGTCATTTACTACTAGATGCTTTGAAATACCTGAAAGGTTGGCTAAAGAAGTATTTTTTTTAATACTTTCTTCGAGTAATAGCCCGTACCCTTTTCTGTCTTCCGTTACATAGGCCAAGCCGTTGTCAATAGCTTTTCTGACATTAGATACATCAATTACTTTGTCATGAATTGAAACTGTGCCACGAATATTCTTACCGTAAGATTTGCCGAAGATACTCATTGCAAGCTCTGTACGTCCAGAACCCATAAGGCCAGCAATTCCGACAATTTCACCTTTACGTACGTTGATACTGATTCCTTTAATGACTTCACGTGAAGCATGGTTGGGATGATCAACACGCCAATCTTTGACTTCAAATAGAACGTTGCCAATATTTGGTGATCGTTTCGGATAACGATCTTCCATGTCACGACCGACCATTGCTTTAATGATACGGTCTTCGCTTACATCTTCTTCTCGACAATTTAGATAATCTACAGAGGAGCCGTCACGTATGATCGTAATGCTATCCGCTACTCTAGAAATTTCATTTAGCTTATGTGAAATAATGATCGATGTAACACCTTGGGCCTTCAGTTCTAATAAAAGGTTTAATAATCGATCACTATCATTGTCATTTAAACTGGCTGTGGGTTCGTCCAAAATTAGCAGCTTAACTTCTTTCGATAATGCTTTTGCAATTTCAACTAATTGTTGTTTTCCAATTCCGAGGTCACTAATTAAAGTATCAGGAGAATCAGATAAACCTACTTTATTCAGTACTTGCTTAGTTTTTTGATAGGAGCTATTCCAGTTAATAATGCCTATTTTGGATTGCTCATTACCTAAAAAAATATTCTCAGTGATAGATAACATAGGGACAAGAGCAAGCTCTTGATGAATAATGATAATTCCTTTTTCTTCACTGTCGCCAATATCAGAAAATTTCTGTTCTTCACCCTGATATAAGATCTGACCATCATAAGAACCATGAGGGTAAACCCCACTCAACACTTTCATTAATGTAGATTTACCAGCACCATTTTCACCACAAATAGCGTGAATTTCTCCTGTTTTGACAACCAGGTCGACATGACTCAATGCCTGAACATGTCCAAAACACTTCTTGATGCCACGCATTTCAAGTATTGTTTTCATACAGCAGTCCTCTGTTGATCAGTGATTACTGACCAACACTTATCTGTTTTAATCGCCTTAACCTGTGTAAATTTTTATTTAAGTTTTTGAAAAATAAATCATTTAAATTGATTGGCTTTATAGTAACCAGATTTCACGAGAACTACATTCCAGTTATTTTTATCTACTAATTGAGGCTTAACTAAGTAGGTGGGTACAACTTTAGAACCATTGTTATAGGATTTTGTATTGTTTACAGGAACAGTCTGACCTTTAATAATTGCATCAACCATATTTGCGGCAGCTTTAGACAGTAAACGAGTATCTTTAAATACGGTTGAGGTTTGATCACCTTTCATTATTGCTTTTATATTTGCTGGTTGAGCATCCTGACCAGTAATGACAGGCATTGGTTGATTATTACGACCATAACCGACACCTTTAAGAGAAGAGATAATACCTGTTGCTAGATTATCATTGGGTGCCAAAACAGCATGTAGACGGGAACCACCATAAAAGGCACTTAATAAATTATCCATGCGGGCTTGTGCTGTTGCACCTTCCCAACGTAAGGTCGCAACTTTAGCAAGATTAGTTTGTTTGCTACGAACAATAAGTTTGCCTTTTGAGATATAAGGATTCAAAATAGACATTGCGCCTGCATTAAACATGTGGGCATTATTGTCATCTAAAGAGCCTGCAAAAAGTTCAATATTAAATGGACCTTTACCTGCATTTAGTCCAAGTTTGTTAACAATAGAAGTTCCTTGTAGTACACCCACCTGGTAATTATCAAATGTGGCATAGTAATCCACATCTTTTGTTTTCATAATTAGTTTGTCATATGAAATTACTTTAATACCTTTCTTTTTTGCTTTGCTTAATACATTTGAAACAGTCGCGCCATCAACAGGGGCAACAACAAGAACTTTTGCACCAGCAGTAATCATGTTCTCAATTTGAGAAATTTGCGTTGGTACATCAAGGGTTGAGTATTGCAAATCAGTCTTATAACCTTTGGCTTTCAAATTGCTGACAATATTTTTTCCATCCATAATCCAGCGTGCTTCTGTTTTATTGGGTAAGGCAATTCCAATTAATTCACCAGCAGCATAAGTAGAATTTGCAAATGCTGCTAAGGCAATCGTGGCTACAGAAGTGGTAATAGTTTTATACATTTTCATTGTAAGTTTCCTTTTGCTTTAAGCATAATTAACATCCGCAGATAGTTTTGAAGTCCATTCAAAAACCTGCATGACTGCTTCGAAAATTGATCGTCACAAGAGCCTAATAGGATCTTATAAGGAGTTTGATATTCATAAATTGAATGCCATAGCTCACCTAGACAAAACTCTATGTACATTTAGTCCAATACAGTGATTGACCATTTATTTAATGAGCTAGTCGACCTAGCACTTTCTTATTTAGAGCTTTTAAAAAAGCTCTTATACAATTTCTCCCTAAATTTTTTACGACGCTCCTGTCGTATTTGTCTATTAATCAATATCATTTCCAATGATCATTGAGTGAAGTCGTTATTAATTGTCTTGGAGTATAGAAGCGTCAAAATGGGAAAAAAATGTCAAAAATTGAAAATGTCTTTTGCAATATAAGGAAAAATAAAGGGGTTTTAATTTATTTATAAAAATGATAAGGCAGCAAGGTTGGTTAATTTCAAAAATGAAAAAGTGTTTTTAGAAATAGTTATTTTTTTTCAAAATCAGCTTGTATAACCTAGGAATCATCAAGAATAAGTAGTTTTTGAAGTTATCGTTATTAAAAGGAAGTATCTGTATGTTAAAAGTAGCAATTCTAGGTGCGGGACGCATCGCTCAAATCCATTCTAAAAGTGCATTTTTAAATACACAATGTGAACTTAAATTAATCGCTGATCCATGGAAAGAGGGCGTTGATAAACTAGCTTCAGAATTAAATTGTGAATCATGCTACGACTATTACGAAGCAATTGATCGTGACGATATCGATGCTATTGTGATTGCAACAGCTACGGATTTACACGTTGATTTAATGATGCATGCTGTGAAAAATAAAAAGCCTGTTTTATGCGAAAAGCCAATCGATTTAGATTTTCAACGTTCAATTGATGCTGTAGAAAAAATTCAACAAAATGGTGGTCAAGTCATGTTGGCGTTTAACCGACGTTTTGATGAAGATACTATTGCATTGAAAGCAGCCCTAGAAAATAATGAAATTGGAAGTGTTCGACAAGTAATCATTACAAGTCGTGATCCTGGTATGCAGCCTGTGGAATATATGAAAACTTCAGGCGGTATCTTTAAAGATATGACAATTCATGACTTTGATACAGCGCGCTTTATTTTAGGTGAAGAGCCGGTTGAAATATTTGCCACAGCAAGTCGTTTGGTAGATGAAGAATTAGTTACTATTAATGATTATGATACCTGCAGTATTACTTTGAAAACGGCATCTGGTAAGCAATGCATCATTAATAACTGCCGTGAAGCGGTTTATGGATATGATCAGCGTATTGAAGTACTTGGTTCTCTAGGCTTATTAAAAACGCAAAATCATCGTCCTTCAACGCTGAAAAAATATGCTAAAGACTTTACTGGCTCCCAGCAGCCATTATTGAACTTCTTTTTAGAACGTTATACCAGTTCATATAGAAATGAGTTTGATGCATTCATCTCTAGTTTAGTATCCCAACAAGCGTTCCCAACAAGCTTATTTGACGGCTTACAAGCGCTCTATCTTGCGGTTTGTGCTATGGAATCAGTAGAAAGTGGCAAAGCTATTGCTATTAATCCAGAAGGTCCAGCAAAAAGCCTAGCTGCATAAATTATCTATACTTATCTCAAAGAAGAGATACTTCAAATTATTTAATAGCTTAAGCAGTGTGTTCAATTACATGCTGCTTAGGAGACTATTATTCGAATATAAGGAAACTAGCAATGGATGCGAGTTTAAGTAATATTGCAGAGGCGCCTGTTAAAAGAAAGGCAATCTCCTTAAAAGCAGCATTGATTTTAGTCATTGTTTTTAATTTTATGTGGGCTTTTTCTCATACTTTACTAGATGTGCTGAATAAACATTTTCAGGATAAGTTTCACATTTCACATGGTGAGTCAGCTTTCATACAAACTGCTTATTTAAGTGCTTACTTTATATCTGCAATTCCTGTTGGCATACTCATGAAACGATATGGTTATAAAAATTCCATTATTGTTGGTTTGCTTCTCTTTGCTATAGGCTGTATGGGCTTTGTTCCAGCTACTCAGGTAGGAACATTTTCTGCTTTTTTAATAGTCATCTTTATTCTTGCATCAGGCTTAGCTTGCTTAGAAATTGTATGTAATTTATATGCAACTAAACTCGGTGACCCTAAGGATGCAACACGTCGTTTAACTCTAGCTCAGGCCTTTGGTGGTATGGGGGGGATGTTTGGTCCCTTAGTCGGTGGAGCAGTCTTTTTTATCCCAGCAGGTACAATAGCAGGATTTTATGTAGAACCTGCAACTTTAACCTATGCAGCTCTTTCTATCCTTGTTTTATGTGTTGTTGGATATATGATTGTGATCAAACTGCCTGAAAGTAATCGGCACGATCAAAATGCTATCCAAGTAAATCCTGACGATACTGTCTTCGAAAATATCCCACTTCATAAGAATAAAAATGTCCGTAAAGCAATGTTGTCACAGTTTTGCTATAACGGTGCACACTTTAGTATAGGTGCCTTCTTTATCAACTTTGTGATTGAGCATTGGCAAGGTATCACTCCAAGTAAGGGAGCCTATTTTTTATCGATCGCAATGTTCTGCTATATGGTTGGCCGCTTTTTAGGTATCTTCATTATGAAATATGTTGATCCAAGAAAACTGCAAATCTTTAATAGTGCTGTCTGTGTTTTAGCTTGTTTATTCGTGATGCTAGGTTATCAATATCTTTCGGTGATTGTATTGATTTGTATGTTCTTATTCAAATCAACACTATACCCAACAATTTTCTCAATGGGTGTACGAGGTTTAGGGAAAAAATCTCAAATGGCTGCATCTCTAATGGTCACTATGTTTGTTGGTGGTGCAATTTTACCTCTTGTCATGGGTTATCTCTCAGATTTAACGAGTATTTCCACAGCATTTATTATCCCTGTAATTTGTTATTCAATAATTTGCTGGTGTGCAATTACTCAAGATCTTACTGGATATAAATTTTCGAAAGCATAATTTTCGTAATACAAATTAAAGGAAATATTTTATGAACAAACCAGACTTATTAGCAGCTTATTGGACCTTAGCTGGAAACGTATACCCAGGTGCTCCAACAGAAATTAGTCCATTTACCTTACAGCAGCGAGTTGAAGCAGCTTCAAAAGCAGGGTGGAAGGGGATTGGTCTTGTGTTGAGTGACCTTCAAGCAACACTAGAACAAAATAGTTTAGCCACTATCCGTCAGCTATTTAAAGATAATGATATTAAATATTTCGAGTTGGAAATTTTGTTAGATTGGTATTTAACTGGTGAAGACCGTAAAGTATCTGATTATGAACGATCAAAAATGATTGAACTCGGTGCAGAACTTGGAATGTGTAATTTAAAAATTGGTGCTAAGCCATTTGAAAACTCACCGAATAGTCTGGAAAACATGGCTGAGGAGTTTTCAAAGCTATGTAAAGAAGTTGCTCAAGTGAATGCGAATGTTGCATTAGAAATTATGCCATTCTCAAGATTGGCTACTTTAGAAGATGGCTTGAAAGTAGTCGATACTGGAGATTCAAACGGTGGTTTATGTTTGGATATTTGGCATTTAGCACGTGGAAATATTGATTTTGAGAAAATTAGTATGGTGCCTGCCCATTTGATTAAATCTGTTGAATTAAATGATGCAGCTGAAGAAATCCAAGGTGATTTATTCAATGATTCGACACATCATCGTAAGTTGTGTGGTCAAGGTTCGTATGATATTCCATTATTCTTAAATGAGATTAAAAAAGCAGGTTTTAACCAACCCTATTATGGTGTTGAATTAATTTCACAGGAACAACGTATTCTTACGCTCGATCAAATGGCTAAAAATGCTTATGAAACAACAATTAGTGCATTTAATTCTGTAGTAGCTTAATAGGTCTTACTCCCCCAATAGTAATGATTAAGCTATTGGGTGGGTAAAAAAAAATTTTAAATCGACTCTATTATGATTATAAAATATTTAATCAAATCTCGATGGATTTAAATATTAGCTATTACATTTCTAAAAACATGACATTAGTCTATAAACAATCCAGGCTTCTATCTGTAACGAGCTGATAGTTGGTATAGGATTAACTATTGGCTTTTCTAACTCTTTTTATCCTATAAACTATAATTCAATTTTATTATTTCCTGTTATGACATCTCATCCTCCCTTATCTCATTCTTATTCACTTTTTACTGTTATCTTGGCTCTAGCAATTGGTGGATTTTGTATTGGCACAACTGAATTTGTGGCAATGGGTCTGATTCAGGAAATTGCTAAAGATCTACAAGTGTCTATTCCGGATGCTGGTTATTTTATCAGTGCTTATGCCTTGGGAGTCGTAATTGGGGCACCAATTATTGCGATTACATGTGCCCAGATTCCTCGCAAAAAACTGCTACTAGTGCTGATGTTATTCTACGGAATTGCTAATACTTTAACAGCTTTAGCAGATACTCCTGAAACTGTATTATTATCCCGATTTATTGCAGGACTTCCTCATGGAGCCTATTTTGGTATTGGAGCTTTAGTTGCTGCTGAACTTGCTAATCCTAATCGGCGTTCCACAGCTATAGCATTAATGATGATGGGGCTTACCATAGCTACAGTCATTGGTGTTCCTTTAGCGACATGGATTGGACAACAATTTGGTTGGCGTTCCGGTTTTATATTCTCCGCCCTTATAGCTTTTTTAACCTTAATAGCAATTATAGCTTTTGTACCCCATATCCCTGTTCATAAAACAGCGAGTATAAAAAATGAATTAGCAGGACTTAAAAATATAAATATCTGGTTAACACTAGCAGTAGGCGCGATTGGCTTTGGTGGTATGTTTTCAGTCTATAGTTATATTTCTCCAATTCTAACTGAATACACTCAAACTGATATTATCGTTGTACCTTTCGCTCTTGCTATATGGGGAATCGGGATGGTAATAGGAGGACTCTTAGCTGGGCATTTTGCTGATAAGAATCTCAATAAAACTATTGTGGGAGTTCTAATCAGTTCAGCAATAACTTTCTTACTTGTTAGTTTTATGATGGATAATATCTTTACAGCGTTCATAGGCTTATTTTTGATCGGTATGACTGTAATTGGCCTAGCAAGCACACTTCAAATACGTTTAATGGAAGTTGCTGGTAATGCCCAAAGTTTAGCGGCATCCCTCAATCATTCTGCTTTTAATTTAGCCAATGCTTTAGGTGCTTATTTGGGGGGGTGGGTATTAACTCAAAATATGGGATGGCTTGCACCTATTCAAATCGGTTCTGCTCTAAGTTTAAGTGGATTATTAATTTTTATTATTGCTTTATTAATTGAGAAAAATAGTCGAAAAAATTAATTTTTTTATATTATGGATTTCATTATATTTAAATCGTTAGAAAATAAATTTTTCATCAGTGAAATAAAAAAGCAGCTATAAATAGCTGCTTTTCTAACATATATTTATTTTAAAGAAATACTTCAATACCATTTTTTCCAGCAGAATCAAATAATGCTGCAAGTAAAATTGAAATATTATGGGCCTGAGTCGCAGGAACTTGGGAAGGCTTTTTATTTAAATATGAATCTAGAAAAGCATTTAATTCACGGTCAAAATAAATTGGGTTTCCAATTTCTGCAATATCTGGAGAATATTCAGTTTTCTTGGTTGCCCAAATTTCAGGGAAGCTAGTTTCATGCCATTCTGTCCAACCTTGTGTCGTACCTTCCACATTACCCGTTTGGTAGAGTTTATAAGATGAAGGTAATGAACGTGAAGACATGATGCCTTCTGTACCATAAGCTGTCATATCCCAGCTTTCTGTCCATGGAAGAACATCCCAAGACATGAAGTCAACGACGACAATTTTATCATCATAATTAAGAATGGCACCTGCAGCATCTTCACGCGATTCTTCACCTTTAAAATCTTTAAATTTGGTGATGCGGGCATTAACAGATTTAGGCATACCAAAATGATGTAGAACTCGGTCAAATAAATGACAACCAATTACAAAGAAAGCACCACCAAGATCACCTGGTTGTCTCATATGTGCAGTTTCTGCTTCATTATGAGAGCAACCTGCATGAGCACGAATTTGTAAAACTTTACCAATTTTACCTTGCTGAATAACATCATGCATTACATTGATTGAAGGGGCGAAACGCCAACAGTAGCCAACCTGAACAAATCCATTATATTCATTAACAGCATCAACGATGCGCTGTGTATCTGCTACACCTCGACCAGCTGGTTTTTCAACTAATACAGCTTTTCCTGCTTGTAAAGCTGCAATAGTTAGATCAGCCATTTCGTAGCTTTTTGAATGAACCAGTACGATATCGATATCTGGATTACTTAAAATATCTTCCTTTGTTCTTACTTCAATATTTAGTGCATCGCAGAAGGGCTTTAGAAGTTCACTTTGGTCTGCTGCACCATAAATTTCAATATCTTGACGGCGTTGAAGTGCTTTTACTCGTCCTGATGTGTGCGGATGTGTAATTCCTAACAACGCAACTTTTAATTTATCTTTTTGCACAATAAAACTCCTGTAAAGAATTTTCCAATTTTGAATACAAGCAAGTTATCTTTTTCTAATATGTGTATAAAGAACTTTTAAGGAAATGATTATTTCAAAATTGAAATAATCATTCATGAATATTCTCTCTAGAACAATTTTAAGGAAAGGATGACTTATTTATTGGGATAATCCAATTTATTAAATAGAATTCCAATAGCGTTCGTATTCTTTATTTTTGAAATCTTCAATTAAGAAATCTATAAATAATCTATTTTTTATCGGCATAAATTGTCTGCTTTGAAAAGCAATGTTGATAGTAAGTTCAGGAAGTTTCCAGTCGGTTAATATTGGAATCAATCTTCCTTCCACGATGTCTTGATAAATAATGTATAGCGGTTGAATAAGAATTCCAGCACCATTCAATGCAGCAGATCTTACGATTTGACCATCATTTGTTTCCATAATCGGATTTAAAGCAAAATTTTTAATTTCATTGTTTTTAGTGAAACTTAATATCCGTGGATTGTTTGCATGGCTATAAAGTAAAATATCGTGCTCTTGGAGTTCTTCAATCGTGTTCGGTTTTCCTTTTCGCTTTATGTAATCATACGAGGCAGCTAAAATTCGATGTGTAGTGACAAGTTTTCTAATGGTTAGATTTGAATCTGGTTCGAATTCACGTGTTCTAATCGCAATATCAATATTGCTATCAATGATGTCTTGATAGCGATTTGCACCAATTAAGTTTATTTTTATTTTAGGGTAAAGTTTATTAAATTTAGGAATCAAAGGGGTAATGTGCATAATCGCAAAAGAAATTGAAGAGGTGATTGTAACGGTTCCTTCTGGTTCAACCGCAGCAGAACTAATCGAAGATTCCGCTTGATCAATTTCAGAAAGTAAATCTTTACACTTCTTATAATATTCGATTCCAATCGTTGTTAATGATAATCGACGAGTAGTACGTTCAATCAATCTTACATTGAGTCTGTTTTCTAATGAAGTAATGTGCCTTGTTGCTGCTGCATTAGATATTTCTAATTTTTCTGCTGCTTTATTAAGTGTTCCAAGCTCTGCAACAGCAACGAATAACTCCATGCTCGTTAATCTGTCCATACAATCCCTTCCTATTATTTCCTAAATGAAATAAAGATTTTCTTAACCAATATTTTATTTCAATAATTAACAGCTTAGCATGAGATTTATAGGAGTTAGATTCATTTTATGGAAAAATTATGAAAAATTTAGATGAAAGAACAATCACTCAAGCGGTTATAGAAAGAAACTCTTTTTCTTCGAATGAACGATTAAAAGATGTAATGCATTCTTTAGTACAACATCTTCATTCTTTTGCACGAGAAGTTGAGTTAACTGAAGAAGAGTGGGAAATAGGCGTGAAATTCTTAACTGATGTGGGGCAAATTTGCAGTCCAACTCGTCAAGAATTTATTCTTTTATCTGACACACTTGGATTATCAACCTTAGTGATTGCTCAAAACCATAAAAAACCAATTGGATGTACTGAAGCAACAGTATTTGGACCATTTCATGTCCAAGATGCCCCACGTTTAGAGCTGGGCAGCAATATGAGTGAGGGTGTAAAAGGTACTTCGTGGTTTGTTAATGGTGTCATCAAGGGTATTGATGGTCAAATTATTCCTCATGCAGAGATTGAAGCCTGGCAGGCAGATGATGAGGGTTTTTATGATGTACAAAAAGAAAATATTGATAAATACCAAGGGCGAGCTATTTTCCATGCTGACAAAGATGGGAAATACCATTTTCAAACGATTGTTCCTGAAGCTTATCCAATTCCACATGATGGGCCTGTGGGAAAAATGCTTGAAGCATTAAACCGCCATCCGTGGAGACCAGCTCACTTACATTTTATGATTTCTGCTCCAGGGTATGAGCGCTTAGTGACTCATGTATTTAAAGATAAGGGTGACTATTTAGATTCTGATGCTGTTTTCGGGGTGCGTACTTCTTTAATTGCAGAATGGGTTAAACATGAAAGTGGTATTGCTCCAAATGGCGAATACCAAAGTCATCCTTTCTACACATTAGATTTTGATTTCATTTTAAACAAACAAAAGGTTGAGGCTGCTTAATGATTAATAAAGCTGCGGCATCCCTTGAGGAAGCGCTCTCCCATATTAAAGATGGTGCCACCATCATGATTGGTGGCTTTGGTACAGCTGGTCAGCCGGCTGAACTGATTGATGGTTTAATCGAACTGGGTGTAAAAGACCTGGTGATCGTCAACAACAATGCCGGTAATGGCGATTACGGTTTGGCCAAGCTGCTCAAAACCGGTGCGGTACGCAAAATCATCTGCTCTTTCCCTCGTCAGTCCGACTCCTATGTGTTTGATGAAATCTACCGTGCCGGGAAAATTGAACTGGAATTAGTACCGCAAGGCAATCTGGCCTGCCGTATCCAGGCTGGTGGTATGGGTCTGGGTCCCATCTATACCCCAACCGGTTTTGGTACTTTGCTGGCGGAAGGCAAACCGACCCTGAACTATGAAGGCAAAGACTATGTGCTGGAAAATCCGATCAAAGCAGATTTTGCTTTAATCAAAGCGCATAAAGGCGACCGTTGGGGCAATCTGATTTACCGTAAATCTGCCCGTAACTTTGGCCCGATCATGGCGATGGCAGCCGATGTCACCATTGCCCAGGTTTCTGAAGTGGTTGAACTGGGTGCACTTGATCCAGAGCACATCATCACCCCGGGGATTTTTGTTCAACACGTGGTTGCAGTAAAACCTGCACAGTAATTGGCATTGGAGTATTAAAAGATGAGTTATACCAAATTAAGCCGTGACCAGATTGCTGAACGTGTGGCACAGGACATTCCAGATGGTGCCTATGTCAATCTCGGGATTGGCTTGCCAACCAAGATTTCCAGCTACCTGCCTTCAGACAAAGATGTATTTCTTCATTCTGAAAATGGTTTGCTGGCATTTGGTCCTCCTCCTGCTGAAGAAAACCGTGATCCAGAGTTAATTAATGCGGGCAAGGAATTTGTCACCTTGCTTAAAGGCGGTTCATTCTTCCACCATGGTGATTCCTTCGCCATGATGCGTGGCGGCCACCTGGATATTGCGGTACTGGGTGCATTCCAGGTCGCTGAAAATGGGGATCTGGCCAACTGGCATACCGGGGCACCGGATGCCATCCCAGCAGTGGGCGGTGCAATGGACTTGGCTGTGGGTGCAAAAAAAGTCTTTATCACCACCGATCATGTCACCAAAAAAGGCGAACCCAAGATTGTTTCAGAACTCGGCTATCCGGCAACCGGTCTGAAATGCGTCGACCGGATTTATACCGACCTGTGCGTGATTGATGTGACAAGTGAAGGTATGAAAGTGATTGAGAAAGTTGCAGGTCTGTCATTTGAAGAGTTGCAGGCAATGACGGGTGCCACGTTGATTGATGCAACGCAGGTTTAATGCCGCTTAAACACAATTTACCCCCCCCTAAATTCCCCTGAGCAAGGCTTAAGCATTGCTTTAAGCCGAAGTGCCAGAAGGGGGGAGACTTCCATGTTGTTATCTAGCACATGGATTTCCTCCCTTTTTAAAGGGTGAGAAGCACGGCTTCACAAGGAAAGATTAAAAGATTTGGAAAATAAAATATGAAAAACGCCTATATTATCGATGCCATCCGCACCCCATTTGGTCGCTATGCCGGTGGTCTTTCGCCAGTTCGTGCCGATGACCTCGGTGCCTTGCCGATTAAAGCGCTGATAGAACGTAATTCTTCAGTTAACTGGGAACGGGTTGATGACGTGATTTATGGCTGTGCCAATCAGGCCGGTGAAGATAACCGCAATGTAGGACGTATGTCAGCACTGCTTGCAGGTCTGCCTTATCAGGTGCCTGCCACCACAGTCAACCGTTTATGCGGTTCATCGCTGGATGCTGTGGCGATGGCAGCACGTGCCATTAAAGCCGGTGAAGCCGAGTTGATTATTGCCGGTGGTGTGGAATCCATGAGCCGTGCTCCCTTGGTGATGGGTAAATCGGAAGGCGCCTTTGGACGCAGCCAAAAACTTGAAGACACCACCATGGGCTGGCGTTTTATCAATCCCAAGCTGAAAGAGATGTATGGCGTCGAAACCATGCCGCAAACCGCTGAAAACGTGGCGGAACAGTTCAATATCAATCGTGAAGATCAGGATAAATTTGCCCTGGAAAGCCAGAAACGCACTGCTGCGGCACAGGCAAGAGGATTCTTCGATAAAGAAATCATTGCTGTGACCATTCCACAGCGTAAGGGTGATGCCATTGTTATTGACAAGGATGAACATCCTCGTGCCTCTACAACTGCTGAAGGTTTGGCGAAATTAAAACCGGTGGTGAAAGCCGAGGGAACGGTAACTGCTGGTAATGCTTCAGGAATCAATGATGGTGCCGCGGCCCTGCTCATCGCTTCGGATGATGCTGTTGCAAAATACGGCTTAAAACCACGCGCTAAGATTATTGGTGCAACCGTGGTGGGCGTTGAACCTCGCATCATGGGCTTTGGCCCTGCGCCTGCCATTAAAAAGTTACTGGCACAAACGGGTTTAACACTGGATCAAATGGATGTGATTGAGCTGAATGAAGCTTTTGCAGCTCAAGCTTTGGCGGTGACTCGCGATTTAGGTTTAGTAGATGACACCATGCAAGTCAATCCGAATGGCGGTGCAATTGCAATTGGTCATCCCCTCGGTGCATCTGGGGCTCGTTTAGTGACTAC
Source organism: Acinetobacter sp. NPDC052428 (assembly GCF_044547685.1). Lineage (GTDB taxonomy): Bacteria > Pseudomonadota > Gammaproteobacteria > Pseudomonadales > Moraxellaceae > Acinetobacter > Acinetobacter lwoffii_G. The sequence goes on along the minus strand of NZ_JBIUAT010000015.1, from coordinate 51,388 downwards.
GGCTTTGAATCAGTTAGAACAAACAGATGGTACTTATGCCTTATGTTCAATGTGTATTGGTGTGGGTCAAGGAATTGCGATCATTATTAAAAGAGTAGTGAGCTAGTATTATTCCTGAGAGACTGAATTAAAAAAGGATCCATATTTAGGATCCTTTTTTAATATTTATATTCTATGAAATATAAGGCCATGCATTAAATATTCGATATCAATAAAAAAGAAAAACCTCAATAAAAAATAATTTATAAAATAGTTTGAGTAGATGGAAAAATTAAAGAATTGTTTATTTAAGTTATTGATTTTAAATAAATTATTTTATCATTAGCTATTCTTTCAATTATGAAATTATAATTTCCTAAATCGTTGTTTTTTACTCTTTTTATAAAAGATACGATGAATTTTATTTGAGTGATCTAGAGTCTAATTAATCTAATGGAAGACATTTTAATTAAAAATCTTGAAGAAGAGCGATTCAAAGCAATTGTTGAAAGCCGCTATGAGGATTTTGCAAAGCTGGCTCATCCAGAAATGACTTACACCCATACAAGTGGAATTACTGATTCTAAAGAATCATATTTAGATAAATTGTTTGGGGGGTTTTATGATTATAAATGGATCGAGCACCCAATTTCTAAAATTCAAATTATTGGCGATGTTGCACTTGTATTTGGTGAAATGCATTCGGAATTAGTCGCTGGAAATATTCAAAAAAATCTAAAAAATAAATCATTAGCGATTTGGAGAAAGGAAAACAACGAGTGGCTTTTCTATGCCTATCAGCCTACACCGTTACCATAAGGAGAAGTAATGTGAAAAATGAGTTTATATATGATGTACCACAGAGCAGAGTAATTTTTGGCGCGGGTTCCCTTAAAAATTTAAAGGCTGAAATTGAAGCTTTAGGTGCTAAAAAAGCATTAATTTTATGCACACCTGAACAGGTTGTCTTGGCAGAAAAGATATCTGATCTGCTGGGTCGTTCTTCTGTGGGAATCTTCCCTAAAGCTATTATGCATGTACCAATTGAAACAGCCAAAGAAGCAGTGACTGTTGCAAGAGAATTGGGGGCTGACTGTGCAATCGCAGTGGGTGGTGGTTCGACAACCGGGCTAGGTAAAGCAATTGCTCTTGAATATGATCTACCCATTCTTGCCATTCCAACCACTTATGCTGGTTCAGAAATGACGCCAGTATATGGAATTACGGAAAATGGGATCAAGAAGACTGGAAAAGATTCTAGAGTTTTACCAAAAACCGTTATTTATGATCCTGAACTTACTCTAAGTTTGCCATTAGAGATGTCTATTACTAGTGGAATTAATGCAATCGCTCACGCAGCTGAGGGCTTATATGCTCAAAATGGTAATCCTATCATGTGTTTACTGGCCGAAGAGGGGATTAGAGCTTTAGCGGATGGGCTAAGACTGTTAAAGAAGAATGACCAAGATATTGAAGCTCGTAGTTTATGTTTATATGGCGCTTGGTTATGCGGTTATGTCCTCGGCAACGTAGGTATGGCGATTCATCATAAACTTTGTCATACATTAGGAGGAAGTTTCAATCTCCCCCATGCACCGACTCATACTGTCGTTCTCCCCCATGCAATTGCCTATAACGAAAAGGCTGTGCCTGAAGCGATGGAAAGAATTAAAAGGGCTTTAGGTGCAAAAGAAAGTACTGCTGCAAATGCTTTATTTGATCTTGTAACTGAGCTTGAAGGTCCTACATCTTTAGCAGAACTGGGCCTAACAGAATCTGGTTTGGATAAAGCAACGGAAATTGCATTATCAAATCCATACTGGAATCCTGAACCAATTGAAAAAAATGCAATTCGTCATTTATTACAGAATGCATTTGAAGGGATTCGCCCTAATTAAATTCATAAATTTTTAATTAATGAGTGAACTAATCTGACCTATTTATTTAGGTCAGTTGGATATTTTTGTCTAAAAAATGGAATTTAAAAAATGAAAAAGACGCTATGGATGTATAGTGCTGCACTTTTAATGTCATCACAGATTGTTTCAGCAATTGAAGTAAATGGTTATTTCCGCACAGGGATAGGCGGGACTGATCATGGGGATATGCAAGAATGTTTCAAACTGACAGGGGCATTATCAAAATACCGCTTAGGAAATGAATGTGAACAATATGGAGAGATATTTGCATCACAAGAATTAGTAGAACTTTCTGATCATTCAAAAATTAAAATTAATGGAATGGTTCAATTTTATAATGATTATGGAAAATCATTGAAATTCAGTGGAGATAATGGGTATACCAGAATGAACCAGATTTATCTGGATTGGACCAATGTCTCATTTTTAAATGGTGGTAATTTCTGGGCTGGACGAAGATATTACAATCGAAATGATATCAATATGTCAGATTTCTTTTATTGGAATCAGAGTGGAACTGGATTCGGAATTGATAATTTTAAGTTAGATCGTTTTGCCCTTAACTATGTATTTTCTAGAAAAGATGATCTATTTCAAGAAAAATATATTAATAGACATGATTTTACTGTGAGTGACATCAAGTTAAATGATAAAAATGAATTGAATTTGGGATTATCTTATATTGATCATGAGAATGAAGGCTGGGCATTCACTATCCAAAATATTACTTCAAATATTTTTAATGGTAAAAACACGATTGCATTCCAATATGGTGAAGGACCTGGAACTGGTTTAGGTTATACAGGGAATGTAAGTTTAGACCGAGAAAATACATCATTTCGTATGCTCGATGTAGTGGATTGGCAAAGCCCAAGTAAGGTACTTAATGGTCAAGCCCAAATACTTTATCAAATTAATGAATATTCACAGCAAGAGGATACAAAATGGTTGTCGGTGGGATCAAGAACATCATACGTTGTAGATGATCATTTCAAGTTAACAGGTGAAATTGGTTATGATCAAATTAAACAAGGTAATGAGACACGCGATCTAACGAAGATTACTATTGCACCAACGTTTACCTTAAAGGGTTCGGGTTACTATGATCGTCCTGAACTAAGATTATATTATACATATGCATTCTGGAATGAAGCTGAACAAAAAATGCGAGATTTAACGAATCCTGATAGTAGCTTCTATAGCACATCTAACGGTTCTAACTTTGGAGTTCAATTAGAACATTCTTGGTAATTATAATGATGCCCCATAAAATTTAAGTTAAAACAATTTAGGTGATTTCATTTTGAAATCACCTAAATTGTTTTGAAAGGGACTTCCCGAATTATCTAAATATGCAAGAGAACTAGAAATGAATATGATCCCACTTCAATTAAAAGATGGGCAGACTATTCTTCTTTCAGCGAGTGAACATTCCCAACTTATTAAAGATATTGTAATCGAATTTGGCGCTAGATATGTTCCTGGCGGTTCATTAGTTTATGCAGGAGATACAGGTAATAAACACGGTTTTTTCGATATTGAACTCTTAGAATCATTAGGAGTGAAATTAGATAATCATGGAAAATTACCTGATGTTGTTATTTATGATTCTGAAAAAAATTGGCTCTTTTTAATAGAAGCGGTAACAAGTCATGGGCTAGTAGACCACAAAAGATATGGTGAGCTAACTACATTATTTAACAACTGTACAGCAGGGTTGGTTTTTGTTTCAGCATTTCCTAATACAAAAACGTATGTGAAATATAGTGGTGTTATTGCATGGGAAACTGAGGTTTGGATGGCAGATAACCCTTCTCATATGATTCATTTCAATGGATCTAGATTCATGGGACCCTATTAAAATTTAGCAACATATAAAAATAAAAAGGGAAGTTATTACTTCCCTTTTTACTGACCTTATAAGCTATTCATCGTATTTATATTGTTTTTTTAATGGCTTAAGCTGTACCATTTGATTTTGTCACAAAATCAAATGGGCTTTTATGAATGCGAATACAAAAGGTGGTTATAGGGAAGGTTCAGGAAGAAAGGCAATTTATAATGAACCAACTAAGACTATGCGTGTACCAGAATCGCGTATTGTAGAGATTAAAAATTTCTTAGCGGGCAATAAAAAGCCTGTTTTCAATGATGTAGCTTCTATTACCTTAATTAATCCTACAACATTTAAACGTATTCCTTTGGCTTCTGAAAAAGTGGCTGCTGGTTTTCCCTCTCCCGCACAGGATTATATTGATAAAACTTTAGATATGAATGAACACCTTGTGAAAAATGAAGCTGCAACATTTGTTGTCAAAGTAGCTTCTCTTTCCATGCGTGACGCAGGCATTGAAATTGATGACGAGCTTTTAGTGGATCGTAGTCTTGAAGCTAAACACGAAGATATTGTTATTGCCTTAATTGACAATGAATTCACCGTTAAGCGATTAATGGTTGAAGGTGATAAGTGTTGGCTTAAAGCAGAAAATCCAGATTATGACGATATTCACCTTAATGATTGCCAAGAATTATTAATATGGGGTGTAGTGACATTTGTCATTAAGCCATTTAGGAAACATAAATAATCTAATCCTACTGGTCTAATCTACATGGAAAATCAAAATAAGATCTTTGCTTTGGTAGACATTAATAACTGTTATGTAAGTTGTGAACGTGTCTTTAATCCAAGCCTGAATAATAAACCAGTAATCGTATTATCTAATAATGACGGTTGTGCTGTGGCTCGTTCACAAGAAGCTAAAGACTTAGGAATAAAGATGGGTGTACCTCTTTTTCAACTCAAGGAACTTGTAGAGCAGCACAATATTACAGTCCTTTCGAGTAATTATGCTCTATATGCGGAAATGTCCCGCAGATTTATAAAAGTCCTAGCTGAATTTGTTACACCTCAAGAACAAGAAATTTATTCGATTGATGAATGCTTTTTAGATCTAACTGCTTATGCTTCAAATTATGATCTAACTGCTTATACTCATTTAATTCTGGATCGGCTCTCACGTTGGCTAGGTTTGCCGGCCTGTATTGGAATTGGACGGACTAAAACAGAAGCAAAAATGGCTAATCATATCGCTAAAAAGAATAGTTATTTAAAAGGTGTATGTAACCTTGTTTCAATGGACTATTGTTCGATTGAGGGCTTATATCAATCTATAGAAGTTAGTGAAGTATGGGGGATTGGTAGAAAGCATACTAAAAAGCTGAATAGCCTAAGCATTAATACAGTTCTAGATTTCGTCTGTGCTTCCCCCTTAATGATTAGAGATCAATTCTCTGTAGTCATGCACAAAACAATATTAGAATTACAGGGAATCTCTTGCATTGAAATTGAGCAAAGTCCTAAAGCAAAAAAACAAATAATAGCAAGCCGTTCCTTTGGCCAGAAAGTTTATAGCTGTGACGATCTTAAAGAAGCGATTACTCTTTATGTTCAAGATGCCGTAAGCCGTCTAAGAAGTGAAAATTTACTATGTGGCTGTATTATTAGTTTTGTGCAATCTAATCCATTTGATAGTTCTGAGCCTTTTTATAATAAATCTTTGTCTTACGCTTTACCCGATCCATCAGACAATAGTTTATTACTTTCTAAAATTGCTACCTCAATGATTGATCAGCTATACCAGAAGAATATTGGATTTAAAAAATGTGGAGTTATCCTCACTTGTCTTGAACCTAAAGCTACTCATATTTATGACCTATTCACGGACATGAATAAGATAGAATCAAGTAATAAGCTTATGGATTCACTCGATGATATACAGAATAAATTTGGTAAGAGAAAAATAGGATTAGGTGCCAGTATGCTACCTGATAGAAATTGGAATATGTCACGTAATAAGCTGTCTCCCAATTACTTTAAATGGGATCAACTTATGAGTGTTAAATAATTAGTCATGACTAAGACAATTTCTTTGCATGTAACTTGCCACCTGGCTAAAAGGAATAACAGGAATTGAAATTAAAATATGCAGCGTTTATAGCTCTTTTAATAGTAGTGTCTGTTATGGCCTTTAAACAGGTTTATAACCCTTACTTTGATCAAGAAAAAGAACTAAAGACTTTTAACTTTAATGGAAAAAAATTAACGGCTCTTTATCTGTATAGGGAACATGATCAAGAAATAGGATTTAAAGAAAATCCTTTATTAAAACCATTAGTTTTCACATGGAAAAAGCCAATTTATACCTGTTTTAATATGGTCAATGTACCTTATGATTTAGAAATATTTTTCTTTAATGCAAATAAAAAAATTATTGGGTCAACTGTAATGGAAAAGTTTTCCCAAAAGCAGTACTGCCCCAAAGAAAAGATTCAATTTGCATTAGAAAGATTAAAAATTTAGATTTTTCAATTTAGTCTTTAGTATGCCTAAAATTACTTGAATAGTAACTGCTTGGAAAAAGTATAAAATATGTCTTTAATGTCGATACTGAAATCTTCAGATCCTAAGTGCAAAGAAGTGAAAGAAATTATAAAAAGTGTCGCACCCAAAAAAAAAGATTTCAAAACTTACAGTGGTATTCCTCCTTTTACTAATTATGAAGTGATGAGTGAATATAAATTAACAAATAGTTATGATTCAGGCTTGGTTGGTACAGCATTTGACTACTTATCAAAAATAATTTGTGCGTACTACACGAATACTGAATTGAGTGCTAAAGAATTTGAGCAACCTCAAATTACTAGCTTTCTAGAGGAAACTAAAAACAAAAGCATTTTGATATTATATAAAAAAATGCAAAAGCACATAGATTCTTTACTAGCTAATAGATCAAACAATCTAGAAATAAGTGAAGATTTTATTGGTGGAATTATTCTCATGGCTAAATTGGAAAATCTATGGCGATCTGGATTTCTACCAGTAGCAACAAAGAAGGAAATACTAAAACCAACGGAGAAAATGGTTTACGAAGATATATCTTCCCTAGTCAAAAATTTTGATAATGTATTCATTAAGAATGGACTTATTAAGCCTGATAGTTTGATCACATACAATCCTAGATATTCTGCAAATATTCGTGTTGCACTAGGTGGGATAGATGCAGATATTTGTATTAATGAAACGCTGTATGACTATAAAACCACTAGAAATCATGGATTTATGATCAAAGACAGTATGCAAATCACATCATATTACTTATTCTATTTAATGGATCGGATTATGTCGTCAACGGTGCAGATGCAACGACACAGAATAGAACGAATAGCATTATATAAAGCTAGGTTTGGCCAAATTGAATATTTTGATGTTAAGGATATGCCTGAAAAAGATTTAAAATATGCAATTTCTGAGCTTAATAGAATGTTTAAATTAGGTATGCCCGCTCAGAAAATTCAGGATTTTTAAAGGGCATTTAAGGCACAATAATGTGCCTGACCTTGTTATCTATCTTGCTCTTTCCCCTTGCTCTTTCCCTGCTGCGGATCTGGCTTATTAGGTTGAATCTGTAGCTGTGGCGTTGTTTTTTTCACTTCTACCTGTTTCCGTAAATAGTCCACTAGATCAACTGCTAGTTTCCTATCTTGCAGATCGGGTGACTGTGCTAGAGCTTTAGTAATTTCCTTGTAATGCGTCAATGCTTCTTTTTCTTGCTGTTTAGCTTTCTGCACACGGTCTGGACTGGCCTTATTTTTACCATATCGCTTAAACGATTTGCCTTGCTCTTTCATTTGTTTAACTGACTGTTTATCACTTCTATTTTTTTGCAGCCTAGCTATCCGTTTTGTCGCATTAGCTTCAATCCCTCTGGATCTTAGTTTTTCAGCAAAACTTTCTCGCCATTCCTGAAGGTCAGCCTTCCTAATATTTAACCGATCCCCTTTTTCAGAAATAGCTTTAACAACAACATGCACATGCGGGTTTTCACTTGGATCTTTTGAAGGGTCATTGGTAAAGGTATGCTGCACCATCATATATTTATGGTCTTTAAAATGTTCCTCTGCAAATTCTTTTGCAGCATCATAAACGCCTTTTTCATCCGTACCTTTCGGCATAGATAACACAATATTAAAAGCCTGCTTATATTTAGATTCTTCATCAGAAATAGGTGTACCTGACATTTGCCAATCTTCAGCAGTATCTTCTATATCATCCTTACCATTAACTTTATTTCTGTCCTGATCAATTCCCTCTAATTGCCCATTCCGTGTGATATATCCCATGTGGGCTTTCACCTTCCCCATAGAATTACCTCCACCAGTAACCTTGACCATTACTTCAGGGGTCTTTTTACTAATTCTATCTAAAGTTGCTTTAACGCCATTTGGAGATGCTTTAGGGGCTGATTTAGCTGAATGGCCAGATCCATTTTTAGGCTTAGACAGGTCATTTAAAAAAGTATCTAAACTTTGGGTCTGATTAACACGCCTAACTTTAGATCCATTGAGTAGCTGCTCACCATGAGCAAGCAAGGTGCTTTGCACTTCTCTGGTAGTCTTACTGCTTCCGTTAGCCATTATTCCCACCTCTTTTTATTGCGCTCTAATACAGTGAAAACATGCCTAACTTGAGCTTTTACTAGCTGATGTACTCGCTCGACAAATTCTCTATCGTAAGATTCATAAATACCATGATTCATATTCTTAGCCATTTGGTTTAGGTTTCTACCAATCGCCAAAAGCTGACTATTTGATTCGCCAAGTTGAAGAGCTTCTTCCTGGCTAAAGAATATTGAATCTTTTGTGACATTAGCTGTTAAAACCGAAATGATATATTGATTCGGTTTCATGCCGACCTGTGCTGCTTTTTCATTAATTGCTTTCATCAAACTCGGTTTAAGCCGTAATTCTTTGCGTGATGTTTTTTCAAATACATCTATAACGTCTTGCATTTTTTCTATTTCAGATAACTTTTCCTTGATCATTTTTTTGATCAGGTCATTTGGATCTACTTCTTCAAACTTAGCTAACTGATAGATTTTTTCGGCTAAGTCCCTTTCAAGATTCAAGGAAAAATCTTGTCCTGAATAATCTGGATCATTTTCTTTCTTATACGCATTTTCTAAAGCCCTCTGGAAAGGCTCACCTTTCTTGATTCCTTGCTTCTCACACTTAGCTTGCCACCAGTCATAAACGGCATTGCTAACCCTAAATTTTAAAACTTGATCCAAGTTTGATTTCGTCATGATTCCAGTACCTTTATCGAAAGTAATATTTTCGATAGCTATTCTGAAAGAATAGTATAACTTTAATTTGTGTCACAAATTAAAGTTTTTAACGGCTGTTGCCTATCCTGCCATAGATTATTTTTATTCATTTTTCCCTCTTTTTTCCTTAGTCATGACTAAGAGTAATAAAGCTAGGTAGTCGGGATAACCCGCCAAAAAAAACCTTGCATAAGCAAGGTTTTTTTCCATTGGTAGATTTATGCTTCTTGTAAATACTCGATTTCAAGGCTGCTGCAATCTACAGATACCTCTGTTCCATCTTCGTATTTGATCCATACAAAACCCAAAGAAGTAGGCTTTTTATTTAGCATCAGGTTCGCTTGTCGGCCGTCATGAATAACAACTAAAAGCGGTTTTTTGATTTTGTCTGGATCTTCTTCTTTAGCTTCTGGCTGCTCTTTCTGGTTCGATTGATCCATCAGTTTTTTAACTTCAGGTTCTTCAGTCGCTTCAGCTTGATCATTCCCCTCAAAATTGAAAGATTCATTATCATCAATAATGGCGGTTTGCTCTTGGCTTTCTTGCGCCTGTGGTTCTGATTCTGGATCTGCTTCAGTCGCTTCAGCTTGCTTAGGTTCTTTTAACTTTTTAGATAGAGCCTGTACTCTCGATCTGATAATGTCTTGACCATTCTCTAAAGATTCATCCACCCAAGCGCTTACTTCTTCAGGGAATGATTCCCAAAGTTTGCGTAAGTCATACAAAGTCTTTGGAGATTTAAAACCTGCATCATAAGCCTTAGATAAGCACTCTGGCATATCTACTAAAGCTAAGTGAGTAGAAATAAAAACAGGATCTTCATTTAACTTTTTAGCGATTACGTTTTTCTTTTCGCCTTGCTTAATTTTCTTTTGGATGAAAAGTGCAAGCTCAATAGGTGAATGGTTAAGGCGTTCTTTATTCTCCATGACCTGATCATAATCATCATGATCATTATCAACAAAAGCAGGGATAGCTTCCTTGCCGGCCATCACTGAAGCTCTAAAACGTCTAGCTCCATAATTGATAATCCACTTGCCTTGTTCTGTTGGATGGGGTTTAACACTAATAGGTGTTTTAACTCCACGAGCCTTGATGGACTCGACCATTTTTTGCATCTGATCTTCTGGAAACTCAACACGCGGCTGATCTGGATCTTCAAGAATATCTGTAAGTGGAATCTGTTTAGGTGTTCCGTCTGCTACTGGTGCAGGATTACCTAGATCAATACCTTCCAAAGCTGATAAATCTAACATTCCTTAAATCTCCATAAACTTGTTAATGCTTTCAAAAACTGTTTTTAATTCAGCCCATGCGGTAAAACCGCTAGTTTTACCCAATTTATTTGTAGGTATTCCTTGTGCTTGGGCTTCAGCGATTGCAGTCGTTTTTTTAACGAAAGCATAGCTACCGTCAGAGTTTTTGATCAGGTACTTTGAAAAATGCTGAACAATAGCTTTTAGGTTGTCTTTCTGGAATGGAGTGGGTTCAACAATATTCGGAAGGATGCCGATTAATTTTAAATTTGGGTTAAGCTTTTGATTAATCGCTTGGATCTGCTTGAGTAATCCACCGATGCCGTCAATAGCTTCCTGATTCAACTGAATTGGACTTAAAACATAGTCACTAACAATTAATGAAGCTACTTGGCGAATGTCCGGATTTGGATTGGTATCAATCAGGCAAACATCAAATAAAGAATCAACTGATTTTAAAAACTTCTGGTAATTGGTGGCAAAGTTGTTATGCAAAGTGCCATTTTTTTCTATAGCTGTTAATTCTGGTGTTGCTTGTACCAAAGTAAAGGCTTCAGGATTTGAAATAGTTTGATCTTCTTTGGTCAGTATATCGAAAGCAGATACATTAGCTACAGTCACAGCCCCGCCAGTAATCAATGCTTTTGTAGTGTTTTTCTGGTGGTCTAGATCAATGACTAATACGCGCAAGCCCAAAGAATTTAAATAGTGGGCATACTGGCAAATGATTGCAGATTTACCCACACCGCCCTTTTGATTTGAAGCAACAACTTTTTTCATAGTTTCACCTAGTTTAATGGCTTATTAAGGGTCGCCCTATTGCGTCCTTATGCTGTATATTTTAACGTCCACCTGTGGACATTGCAAGCATTTTCTTAGTCATGACTAAGTTTTTTATCATAAAAAAATCCTCCCATAAAGGGAGGACGTAAATTAAAAATCTTCAGGATAACCTATTGTTATAACTGGCTCTGCTTGATCTCCACCATGTACGTGCAATTCTAAAATATGATTTCTCTTGCGACCTGCGCCTGTGATAATTACATTAAAACGTACCGCACTTGGGCTTAGGTGTGTCTTATATGCTCGGCTCATCCATAAAATGTCATGAATAACGCCCTCTAAGTCATTAAGCCATTTTTCATTTTTTACAGCCTTATCAACTACCGCCCAAAGCGCAGAAGTGAAGCATATAGGATGCTTATAATGTTCTTTTGCCAGTCCATCTAATTTAGGACTAATAGAATTGATTGCGACTAAAAAACCATCTTCAATGGCTTGCTGACGTGTGTAAACTGAAATGTATTGTTCCATGATTTTTAACCTGTTTTATTTCAGGTCGCCCGATGCGTCCTGATAAAATCATTATATCAGTCCACCTGTGGACATTCAAGCAAAAACTTAGTCATGACTAATTTTTTTATAGGGAAAATTGAGTAGAAAAATATCCGTTTTGATACCTGGCTAAACCGCTTTTCAAATGCTCTTATTTGCGATTCTTGGTCTACTGACAGCCTTTTTTATATATAAAGCTAGGTTATCCCAGCACCATCCTAAACAGGCCAAAATAAGCGTATATAAAGCAGAACAGATAGACAATTTTTTATGTTTTTTTGGCCAGCTAAAAACCAAAAAAATCGCCACTAAAAAAAACCTCCCATTGTGGGAGGTCTAGCTTAATCGGCTAAGTTATAAGTAATTCTGTAATCTTCAAAGTAACCATTTTCATTATCTCCCCTTCTGATTCTTTCAATATGAGTAACATTTTGAGCTACTCGGCAATTAATCATGATTTTTTCAATTTCTTGGAATAGTGTTTTTTCATCAAATATTGGAAACCAAATATTATTATTTGATCCAGTTAAAACCTTATGACTGCAAAAATGAATCAGTTTACCTGTAGGATAGTTTGTAAAGATTGCAACTATTGAAGCTCGCATATTAATACCCATTTTATTTCAGATCGCCCGATGCGTCCTGATGAAAAACATTATATCAGTCCACCTGTGGACATTCAAGAAAAAGTTTAGTCATGACTAAGAATATTAAAAAAAAGCCCCCTTTCGGGGACTTCTCCTTTAAGCAGTCAAAAGTTTTTTATCTTCTGCCATTCTGGTTTTTTTAACTTTCTGGCTGCCGTGTAAATCTCGCATTTGATCTAAGGTCATTCTGCCTCGACCATTTGATTTTTTACCAATGAAAACCCATTTACATTGCACTCGATTCCAGACAAAACCCGCTTCTTTTAATTTGTCTTTGTGCTGCTTAGTATCACCAGAAACCCAAACCCAAACGCCAATAATTTCAATATCTAAACCATCCAGATTAATAATTGCATCAATAGCCTGTTTTACTTTTTTCTCAACTTCAGAGTGTTCTGAACGGCTTGACCAGAAACCACGCCCATTTTCGGAACTATCTTGATACTGATCTTTTGATGCTTCATTAATAATGCGATTTAAAAGCTGTTCATATTCGCTATTAATCTCCTGCATAACTTCGGTTTTACCGCCACGATCAGGATGATTTTTGAAAGCTAGTTTTTTGTACTGAAGTTTTAACTCGTCTAATGATGTAACTGATGAAAAATGTTTCATGTTTAAATACCTGTTTTATTTCAGGTCGCCCAATGCGTCCTGATAAAATCATTATATCAGTCCACCTGTGGACATTCAAGCAAAAACTTAGTCATGACTAAGTTTTTTAAATGATATAAATTTATAAAAAATAATTAGTTAAGTATTCTGTCTGGTCTGCTTTTCTAATGCTTATATTTACGTTTCTTAGGCTGCTGATAGCCTTTTTTCATCTTATTTCTGGCTACTCCACATCAAACTCACCAACACGCTTAAATGAGCTTAAAACACACAAGATGAAAAATCTTTTTCCCTTAGTCATGACTAAGAAATTATAAAAAAATCCCCTTTTCGGGGATCTCTTTTAAATTGGACAAGAATTAAAAATTATATGGAATGGATCATTCCTATAAGCTGTCACTCTATATGCTTTAAGGCGTTTTTTAGTGTATGGCTCAAAGGTCACTAAAAAGTGTGAGAATAGCCCACCTCCCAACTGTTCAGGTAGCATGAACATTTCAAAGTTAAAACCTCCATACGTGCGGGCAGGGGGAAGAATATTAAACATTTCATCATATTCAGTTAGTGAAATTTCAATCGGTTCTAAATAGTTATTCTCTTTCTGAAAGAAATCTTTTTCAGTCATAACTGAAGCAGCAGCAAAGCTTTCTCTATAACTGTTTTGTAATTCTAGTATTAATTGACCTACATTCTTTTTAGTAAGACAGCAAACATATTGTTCATTAAGATTGTCTAAGTAGCCAAAAAAATGGACTGATTCAACTTCAGATTTCTTTAATGTATATATTAAAACTAAATCCTGATTCATAACTAAATACCTGTTTTATTTCAGGTCGCCCGATGCGTCCTGATAAAAATCATTATATCAGTCCACCTGTGGACATTCAAGCAATAGCTTAGTCATGACTAAGAAATATAATAATGTTTAGTTAAGATCCCTAGAAGGTATATCAGAGCAAAGTGTCTACTTTGCGAACTGAAGCAATCAGTTAAATTTTCTCTTCCCTGATTACCGTTGCAAGGGGCAAGCGAAGACGACAAAATCTGTGATTTTGTCGAGCTGACCGCAGCACCGCAACTGCTCCCATTTGTTCCAGTAGCAGTATATACAAAGCTATTCCGGAGGGTAGCGACCAGATAGCATAGAAAAATAAAAAATGTAGGGATAAGTAAGGCAAAAACTAAATTCTTAAAGACTTATCAGACTGGATTTATTAGCAAAATATTACAGGTTTGGCCAAATCTTGGGAAACATTAAGTTATTGTTTTTATTATATGGGGGTAAATTAATATTCTAAAAAGATGGCAAAATATTCCACTTAGGCTAAATGCAAATATTTAGTCATGACTAAGGTATCAATCAGCTAATTATTAAATTTTACTATTTGAATGCGAATAGAAAAGATACTTTTTATATAGATTAATAAGAATTTTTGAAGGTTTTAAATTAAACCTCCATATTGTCTTAAATTAGCGGAGTCTGTTTAAGACAATATGGAGGGTATGCCTTTTAGATATTAATCCTGATCGTCCTTCTTATCATTATTGCTACTAGTAATAATCCCTCGTTTTGCCTGTAACCAGAAGTAATAGTCCATATCTATTGGCTTATGTGCATTAAGCTTATCTAACTTTTCAGTTAATAGAGTTCGCATGATTACTTTAGAAGTATCCTCGTCTAAATTACCTAAGAAATATCCATAATCTAGTAAAAATTCTTCGCAATTTACTAAGGTGCTAATTTGTTTCGGAGATACCTTTACTGGTGGTTTGAAATGCTTAATCCGATCAGGTGCTTTAAAGTGTGATCCATCATCACTAAATGGAATCGCAGCAGCCAGATAACCCTTTTTCATTTTATCTATAAATTTAAGGTGTCCTTGCTCTTTATATTCAGTTTTCAAGTTAAACATAAACTTAATAGCAACTACTTCCTTTCCGTTTTTTACGTTCTCAAATTTAACATTAATATTGCTAAGTTCGTTAATTTCATCTTGAGCCACATTTAAAACACGGCTTTTAAAATTGGCCAGCTCTTTATATTTATCCTCACATTCAAGCATCCATCTTAATTCTTCCAGATCAATAGTGACCTCTGATGTGCGCCACATATAGCTCATTAAGATCCGATACAAGCGAAGGGAATAGCTCGAATTAAATAAGATAATATGCTTCAGTTCATGGCTACTAAATGATTTAGTTTTTTCATCTACTTTTTTAACTAAGTCATAAAAATACTCAAAAAATTCTTTTGCAAATCTGACCTTTATACATTTACTTACTTTGTCATAATGGCAATAAGTCATCATCGGAACTTTAGCAGGTTCATCAGATAAACCATCTTTAACCAACATTGTTGGGTTATCAAATTTTGTATAAATACGTTTTAAAGCGGTTTCCGCATTTCTCTGAATTTCACGTTTATCTGTTGTTGTAAGTACTTCCTTTCTGGCCATTGGAGAAGTCAATTCTCCAAAGTTTTCGCTGCTCACATAAATAAAATCGTCATGAGTAATTGAGGTATTATTTTTTAGCTCATTCTTTCTAACGATGATCATTGCACAGTACATAAGCTTCTCAAGATTGAGATCAATGCTATATCTGGCTGTAGGGAAATCATTGCGGGTCACAACTAAATCGGTCAATTTTGCCCTTGTATTAGATTGGGTATAGTCCTCTAAACCTTGTGAACCAATAATTTTCTGCATTATTTTGTAAATCCGTTATATCTATCAAGATCATTATAACTATACAAGTATCTTTATCAAGTATAGTTATTTAATAACTTTTTAATCTATTGTTTTTTAAGATAAAAAATATAAAAAGTCTTTTAAATACCTCTATAACCCTATAGTAGTATAAAAAAAATAAATATATTTTATTATTATCTATTTTGTTTTATTTCAATTACTTACGATGCGACAAAACGTATGGCTATTTTTAAAACAAATACCTGATAAAAAATAATCAATTTTAGATATTTAAATAAAATTATTACATATCATATACTTAGGCTGCGACAAAACGTATAGTTATGGTTTTAAGCCTATACAAATTTCTTCTTTTACCCCAAACAATAAAAATAGCTCTTAAATTTAATTATCTATATAAAACAATGATTTATTATATATATAAGAATCTAGTTAATTCCTGAAAAATATATATAATCGTATTCAGTAAGCATAATTGCAGGTTTGCGACAAAACGTATAGTTATGCGCGGAAGTTGCGACAAAACGTATAGTTTTGGGAGTACAAAATAGGTTAAGGCTAAAAAATACGCAAAAATATAATAAGTTAGAGTTAAAAGCCTAATTAATTACTGATTTTTTAGCAAAATTTAGCTATTTTTTGTATGCTGTTGATAAATCTGTGGATTATCTGCGACAAAACGTATAGGTATGTGACAAAACGTATAGTTATAGCGACAAAACGTATAGTTATAACGACAAAATGTATAGTTGTAGCGACAAAACGTATAGTTGTAGCGACAAAACGTATAGTTATGAACTTATAAGCTTATGTTTTACAAACAGAAATTAATGCTCTTAAACTGTTTTAAACACTCCTAAACTTTAATTAAACTCTTTTTAAATCTGATTCTAGTTTTTTTAAAAAGTTTTTAGAAATGTTTAGAAGATTATTAAAGTGATATTTACATGACAAAAAAGGGAAGGGATCTAAAAAAATATAAGTTTTGATATATACAAACTTTTTACAAAAGTTTTAACTTTTTTGTTAAAGTTTAAAACTTTTTCATATATATTAAAATTGTTTAAAAATAATTGGTGTTTTTGTGTCTTTTACACACAGTAACACTTCAGTTACATTTTTAAATTAATTATATTTTGTAAGAATCCGCACTTCACTTTCAAAAAACTAGGAATCTTGCAGAAATGGCTTTAACCATGAATGACTTGAAAACAGTCGATGACTTCAATGCCAATAACTATGGTGTTGAAATTGGTATGAATGAACAGTTCCAATATTTCGTGACTGTAAAAGTAAATAATGTTGATCATGTTATTCATACCGCATCAGGAAAAATTCGATTCACACGGAATTTACCCTTCTTGATTCAAGAGATTTGTTCAATGTGCAGTAATGCCAAAACAATATCTCTAAACTTTGAAGGCAAGTTATTCGTACTGGAAAACTCATTTAAATAGAGCGACTACTTGTGTATAAAAAATTTATTTTAGGTTTAACCTTAGCTAGTGCTTCTGCCTTAGTTGCAGCTAAAGACGAAAATTATGGCTGTCGTGCTTTTATGTGCTTTGCTGGCGGTCTTAATATTTCTGAATGTCAGTCTACAATTCGTGACGTAAAAAAAGATTTGGCTAAAGGTAAAGGCTTTCCTCATTGTTCTTTCGTTAGCAGTAATCAAGACGGATCTGTTGGAGGTGGAGAAGGGCAACCTAAAATTTCATCTTATACAAATAATAAAAGAGTTTATCTTTATGTAGATGACAAGTTAGTTACTACAGTGAAAAAGTCCTAAGTTTTTGCAAGAAAAAAAGCCTGATTTAATCAGGCTTTTTTTCTTGTAATTGTTTATAAAAAATTCTCAAAACTTCTTTGACGGCTACACTTTTTCCTTGTTTTTCCCCGCCATAAATATCTTTTAAGTATTCCAAGGCTTCCAGTGCTTCAACATCTTCAGGAACATCCATATTGAAATAAACTGAAAGTGGAGTTTTGGTTGAAGCCTTTTTTCTATATCTTTTTCTACGATCTACTACCTTTTGTGCTGTTTCTGTTTCTTCAGTCATAACTTATCCTATTTAATGAATGTCCACAGGTGGATATTAAGTCCTTTTCAAATAATTTACTACTTTATCTGTTCGCCACCCTGCGGGATGGCTTTGTATATCCCGCTACTGGAACAGATGGGAGTAGTTGCGGTACTGCGGTCAGCTCGACAAAATCACAGATTTTGTCGGCTTCGCTTGCCCCTTGCAACAGTAATCAGGGAGGGGAAATTAACATATTGCACCAGTTCGCAAAATAGACACTTTGCTCTGAGATACCTTTAGGGGGCTGGATTAGATAGGTAATATAGATGCCTGGATAAACGCTGCAGCTTGCAGCTTTTATCCAAGCATCGAGGTTTTTAGTCATGACTAAAACAGATTTTAGCTAAAATATTTAAATTTATTTAAATTCTTTAAAAAAACCTTACCAAGATTACCTAAATTGATGATAATGCACCTTTGTTACGGGTGTTTTAAAAGGTTTTATGGATGACTGATTTTATAAATATTGATCCTGATTTTTCTATTTCAGAGGTGGTGCTTGAGGAATCTAATAAACAAGAATTTATTAAAGAGTTAATTATTAATGAATTTGAGGGTGGATTTTTTATTACAGCAAAACTGGCATGGTCAGGCCAAAAGGTTTGGACTTTAACAACAAGACGAGAAAAAGATAAAGCTAGGATCTTTAAGGATCTGACTAGGCTTAATGATTTCTTGAAAGAAAAAATTTATACAGAAGAAGTAAAAATAATAAGAATCAAGTAAAAAAATACAAAAGCCATTTCCAATATGATATATTTTGGAAAGTATACTTTAAAGCTCTAAGACGGGATTTAAGAAAATGGCTATAAGTTTAAATAAATATGGAAATTTTTTAAAATTTTTTCTAGTTATTTCATGTGTTTATCTTGTGTGCTTCATGCCACAAGATGCACTGCTTTTAGAAATCCTTGTAGATTTCACTAAATTTCAAGTAGTTGCTTTCTTATATTCATCTTTTCTTTGTGGGCTTTCGAGTTTCCTAAATTTCACAATTTGGAAATAACCCATGAATCTTGTAATCGTTGAATCTCCTAACAAATGTTCAAAAATTGGAAGTTATTTAGGATCTAATTTTAAAGTTGTGGCCAGTGTTGGCCATGTTCGGGATCTACCAAGAAAAGGCTTAGGTATTGATATAGCCAATGATTTTGCAATGGAATATTCATTTATTCCTGATGCTAAAGTTAATGACAGAACTTTTGACGGTGGCGAAAAACGTATTGAAAAAATAAGAGCCTTTTTGAATAAAGCAGACAAGATTTATTTAGCTACCGATCCAGACAGGGAAGGTGAAGCTATTTCATGGCATTTAAAAGAATGTTTAGGTCTGGAAGATGGTCAATTTGAACGAATAGAATTTAATGAGATTTCAGAAAAAGCTATTAGAGAAGCCATTAATAATGGGCGTGGTTTAGATTATCAGCTTGTATATGCTCAAGAAGCACGTAGGGCTTTAGATCGTCTGGTGGGCTATCTAGTTTCCCCTATTGCATCTAATCTTATGGGGCAGACTTCATCTGCGGGGCGGGTACAATCTCCTGCTGTTTTAATCGTTGTCCTTAGAGAAATCGAAATCCAGAAATTCAAAGTTACTAACCACTTTGGCGTTAATTTGAGTTTTGATAAAGAGCCTAAAAAATGGATCTCGCAATGGGTTACAACGGATTTTGTAACTGAGGATCAGCCTTATATTTTAGATCGTTCCTTAGCTGAAGAAGTTGCAAAAACTAAGAAAGTTAAAGTTTTAAACTGCACTGAAAAAACAGAGTATTCAAATGCTCCTTCTCCGTTCTCTACAGCCCTACTTTTACAAGCTGCTAGTGTAGCTTTAGGCTTTAGCCCTCAACAAACGACCAAAGCAGCACAGGCATTATTTGAACAGGGGGCAATTACTTACATTCGGACTGACGGCCTAAATATAGCTGATGAAAGTGTAGAAGAAATCTTTGCTTATGCTAATGAACATCAATTTTCTTTACCTGAAAAGCCTAATAAGTTTAAGGAAAAAGATGGGGCGCAAAATGCACATGAAGCAATCCGACCTGTTCACATAACTGATAAAGATCTAGGAAATTCACCAGAACAAAAAGCTTTATATCAATTGATTTGGGAACGTACTATTTCAAGTCAATTGGCCAAAGCTGAATATAAAGCCGTTACTTTGGAATTACTGTCTGAAGATGGAAAATATAAGTTCCATGCTAAAAGCCGTGAGTTAATAAAAAAAGGGTGGATGGTTTTTGGGCAAGACTGCCTGAATGAAGATGAAAACGAGCCTTCAGGCGTGGTGCCGGTCTTAGAAGTTGGTTCTGTAGTTGATGTTAAAAGCGGTGAAGTTATTGCAAAACAAACCAAGCCACCAAAACGCTATACAGAAGCTTCACTAATTAAAAAATTGGAAAGCTGCGGGATTGGTCGCCCCTCTACTTATTCATCAATCATGGGCAATATTCTGAATAAGGGCTTTTTAGAGGTAGAAAAGAAAGTTTTAAAACCCACTAAATTAGGGAATGATCTAATTGGTAGTCTGTTAAAAGCTAAGTTTAGCTTTCTGGATCTGCACTATTCAAAAGAGATGGAGTTGCAGCTAGATAAAATTGCATCTGGTGAAACTTCATATAATTCGGTTGTTTCTGCCTTATACACTCAACTTGCTCAAGAGCTAAGTACAGCTTCAAAACTGACAGCTATAAACGCAATACCTTGTCCAAAGTGTAAGAGCCAGTTAAAAAAATTTAAGAATACTAAAACCAATCAATTTTTTTGGATTTGTAGCAGTGAGGACTGTAAGCACTCGATGGATGACGACAAGGGTAAACCAGTCGAAAAAGTTATTCATTCATGCCCTAAGTGTAAAACAGGTCGCTTAAATAAATTCCAAAATTCGCAAACTAAAGAATATTTCTGGATCTGCAATGATCAGGAATGTAAGCACTCGATGGATGACAAGAAAGGTCAGCCAGTAGAGAAAATTAAATATCCTTGCCCTAAATGCTCAACGTCATTATTCAGATCCAAAAAAGAAGGTAAAGATCCGATCTGGTTCTGTCCTAATCGGGAAACAGATTGCAAAGTCTTTTTGCCTGAAGTTAATAAAAAGCCACTTCTTGAAGTCTATTCATGTCCTCAATGTGCCAGTGATTTAAGACGGATCAATGGGGCAAATGGCTATTTTTGGGGATGTACCAACTATAAAAATGGGTGCTCCGCTACTTATCCAGATCAAAAAGGTAAGCCAAAATTTGAGGTGAAAAAGTAATGATTGATTTCGTAGTTTTGGCACAACAATGTGCGCCACAAGTTGATGTAAATATTGCGTCTGCAATTGTTAAATCTGAATCCTCATTTAATCCTTTTGCGATAGGGGTTAATCGTGCCGCAGGTCTTAAAAAACAGCCGACTAGCTATGAAGAAGCTGTATCTGTGGCCAAAAGATTAATTAGCCAGGGACGAAATATTGATGTTGGTTTTGCTCAAATTAATAGTGCTAATTTCAAAAGACTAAATCTTAGTGTCGAGCAAGTTTTTGATCCCTGCACTAATCTAAGCGCAATGCAATTTATCTTTAATGACTGCCGAAATAGGGCAAAAGGCAAAGATATTTATAAAGCTATGTCTTGCTATAACACTGGCAACCATTCATCAGGATTTAGAAATGGGTATGTAGCGAAAGTATCAAAGAATTTGAACTATTTTGCTAATGGCTCAACTAATACCATGCCTGTAAAATTCAATCCTCCCGCACCTCCTATGAATAGCTCTGAACAGCTTGCATATTTTGCTGCTAATGCAGATATGCCTAACTCCAATGGATATACAGAAAATACCGAACATCAAAGCCTTCCAGTAGTGGAAAAAAGGCCTTCATTTTTTTTAACCAATGGCACAGGCTTTAAAGAAAAAGAAAAAAGTTATAAACATTCTATGATATTTTAAAATATTTTCAAAAAGTTTAAAACTTAGTGTAATATATTAAAAAATTAGTACCAATGAACAGTATTTGATTTCCCGAGAATATCGTCATTGGTGATTAATGCGCTAGGTTTTAATTGCTTCACTTGGAGAAAATAATGAAAGCAAATCAAACGCAAATAACAACGACTAAAACGACTGGTATCAAAGCAAGCGTATTGATGTTGTTCATGACGTTAATCTCAAGCCCTGCTTTTGCTCAAATCTCAAAAGTTAATACGGTTATGGCTAATGTTCAGTCAGTCTTAGCGGGTGTGGCTGTAACTGTATTTACCATCACTATCATGTGGGCTGGCTTTAAATTGGCTTGGCAACAAGCAAAGTGGTCAGACATTTCTAACATCGTTATTGGGGGCATTTTGGTAGGTGGTGCTGCGGGTATCGCTGCTTGGCTGATTAACTAATGTCGAATTTTTCTGATCCAATTTTCAGGGGTTGCACTCGTCCTGCCATGCTTTTTGGCGTTCCAATGTTGCCTTTTTTGTTGGTGACGGGGGTAGCAATTCTTTTAGCGGGTTGGTCTTTTTATCTACTTAGTGCCTATGTGACTTTATTTATAGCAGCTATTTATGTGCCTATTTACTTCTGGATGCGGGCAATAACAAAAGTAGATGACCAACGATTAAAGCAAGTATTGATGCGGTGGCGCATAAGAGGGAAACAGATCCAGAACCATCAAAAATGGGGAGCAATCTCATTTTCGCCACTTAAATTAAAGAAAAGGAAATAACAATATCATGCGTTCAAAACAGCAAGTTAAAGATAGCGCAAATGCTGAAGTCGCAATTTCAGACTATCTGCCGTTTGGTAATCATGTTTCCAACAATGTTATTAAGCTTAAAAATGGTGAATACATTGCTACATGGAAATTAGAAGGCATTTCGTTTGAAACAGTTGAAGCCGATATTATTAGAATCCGTAAAGAAGGATTAAATAATTTTTATCGTGCTTTAGGTGGCGGTCACTTTGCTGTTTGGACGCATAAGATTCGTAGGGGAGTTAATGAACGTCTAAATGGCGTTTATGAAAATGATTTTATTGCTGATTTTAATGAAAGATATTATCAGCAGTTTCAGGGTGAAAAGAATAAACAGATGGCTACTGAATTGTATTTAACAATTCTTTATCGTCCTGAAATTTCCAGATTAACAAAGATTTTTAAGAGTAAAGCTAGTCGTGATCCAGTAGCCCTGAAAAAGCAGATTAAGCGGGATCTCGATATTTTGGATGATGTAGCCAAACAGGTTGAAGCAAGTCTATATCACTACAATCCAGAACGTCTGGCGACCTATACCAAGAAAGGTTTTGTCTACTCCGAAATGTGTAATCTGCTTGGTTTTTTAACTAATGGAGTTTGGGAAGAAATCCCTTTAAGACAGGCTAATCTTGATCAATATATTCCAAGTAGCCGCTTGTTCTTTGGTGACAAAAATGGCTATTTACAGATCAAACATCCTGAAGCTCAAAAATATGTAGGCTTTCTGGATATTCAAGAATTTCCACGTTTATCAGAATCAGGAATGTGTAATTCCATCCTGTATGGAAACTATGAATACATTGAAACTCAAAGTTTCACGGTTTATGGAAAGCGTGATGCTGTAGATAAATTAAAAACAATTAAAGGCCAACTAAATTCTGTAGAGGACGTTTCAGATCAAGAGATTCGTGATATTGATCTGGCTATGAGTGAAGCCAATAGCGGGAATTTCCAGTTAGGCGAATATCACTATACGCTTGCGATTTTTGGCGATTCACCAAATCAAGTTGCTCTTAATGTTTCGACTGCCAGAACTGCTTTATCAGATGAAGCAGGGTTCAAAATGGCTGTAATTGATACTGTTCCTGAATGTGCATGGTTCTCGCAATTAGCGGGTAACTTTAATATGCGTCCAAGAGAAGCATATCTCACAAGCCTAAATTTTTCTGCTTTAAGCCCTTTTCATAACTTCGCAAGAGGTAAGCGTGACGGCAATCCTTGGGGTGAAGCACTAGCTTTATTTAAAACTCCAAGTGGCCAACCATTTTACTTTAATCATCATGTTAGCCCAGATAAGCAAGATTCTACAGATGACAAGATGCCAGGTAATACGTGTGTCATTGGAACAACTGGTGTGGGTAAAACAACCCTAGTCATGGCCATGATGATGTTTGCTTGTAAGTATAAAAATCTGAAGGGTGTTTTCTTTGATAAAGATAGGGGCGCAGAAATTGGGATTAGACGGATTGGGGGTCAATACTATGCCTTAGAGCGTGGTGTACCAACTGGCTTTAATCCGTTGCAGCTACCACCGACTGAAACAAATATTCAGTTTGTAGAAAAGCTTGTAAAAATTCTGGTAGGTGGCGTTCGTAATGCTGCTGAAGATCTGGAAATCAGTCAGGCTGTTCGTACCATTATGCGTGATGATATACCGTTAGAACTCCGCAGACTTTCAGCTTTATATATGAATCTGAAAGTAAATGGCGGGGGTGATTCGCTTCAGGATCGTTTAGCTAAATGGTGTAACACTGCTGATCATGACGGAAATTTATCTTGGGTCTTTGATAATCCATACGATACTCAAGACTTTTCTAAAGCCAAAATGCCAATCTTTGGTTATGACTACACGGAATTTTTAGATGATCCAGAAGTCCGTACACCAATCATGGCCTATCTATTACACATCACAGATTCATTGATTGATGGTAGTCCGTTTATTTATTGGATGGACGAGTTTTGGAAGCCATTAACAGATGAATATTTCAAAGATTTTGCCAAAGATAAGCAGAAAACTATACGTAAATTGAATGGTCTAGGTGTCTTTATGACGCAGTCCCCAAGTGACGTTTTAGATTCTGACATTGGTAAAACAATGGTTGAACAAAGCGTTACTCAAATCTTTTTACCTAATCCTCGTGCTGATTACGATGACTATGTAAACGGCTTTAAGGTCACTCCGCAAGAATTTGAAATTATTAAAGAGCTAGAAGAAAACTCACGCATGTTCTTAGTTAAGCAGGGTAGCCGTTCCGCACTCTGCAAAATGGATCTAGGCGAAATGCGTGACGTTTTACAGATTATTTCAGGCTCTAAGGACAATGTAGAACTTCTCGAAAATCTCATGAATGAAGTTGGTGAAGATCCTAACGATTGGGGCGAACTTTTCTTACAACGGATCGCAGAACGTAAAAAATTAATTTCAGAAAAAGGAGTTGCTTAGTCATGACTAAGTTTTTAGCACTATCTGGTTTGTTGGTTATTTCTACTTTAACAACTGCATGTTCTGATGATAAGGAACAGGTTAAGCAGTTAAAAGAAGAAGTGAAGGCTGCACAACAATTAAAACCTCAAGACTTAACTGCTGAACAGCAAGAAGAACTGAAGCAGCGCAAGGCTAGAGCATCCCAAAAGGGCAATATTCTTGATGAATATGATCCTTCTGCACCTCAAAAACCAGTAAAACCAGTAAAACCAGTAAAACCAGAAACCAAAAAAGGATCTGGAAATATTCTTGATGGATATAACCCAGATTCAAAATAATTAAGGATTCATAGGGGATTGCAATGGCAATTATTACTACATTAGAAACAAAAATTGATTCTCTATTAGCAAGTTACGTGACAGGTGTTAGTAGTAATATCGCTTCTGCAATTGTTCCTATAGCTTTGACTGCTGCAACAATTTATATCCTGATCATTGGCTACAATATTGCGACTGGTGCACAAGAAGATTCTATTTATACCGCTTTATGGAAGTTTTTTAAGATCGCTTTTGTTGGTGGAATTGCTTTAAGTGCGGGAGTCTATCAATCCTTTGTTGTTGAAGCTATTAACGGATTAGCTATCGGATTAATTCAGATTGTTAGTCCAGGCGGTGAAACTTCGCTGGGTGCTTTACTGGATCAAGTGAGTGTGCCGTGGGGTGAATTAATCCAAAAATTAGGTGAGGAAGCTCAATCTGCTTCTGGTGTTTTTCCTGATATTGGTTTGTATTTATCTGCTGCTGTTGTTTCTGTTGCTCAATTCTTATTGTTCTTTATTGGCACTGGTCTATATCTGCTTGCAAAAATCAGTCTGCAACTATGTTTAGGGGTCGGTCCCATATTCATTCTATGTGCAATGTTTCCTGCTACACAAAAATATTTTGAAAGTTGGCTTTCCCAAACTTTGAGCTATGTTTTCACCATAGGCTTTATCACAGCAATTATCAGTATGCTCTTTGCCTTCGTTTCAGGCATGTGTACGCAAATCGCTAATAACTTTGATTCGGGTGACATTCTTACTTCTGTAGTTTCCCTCTGTATTGTTGCGGGAACTATTGTAGTGATCATGTGGAATATTCCAACGATGGCTTCAGCTATTACAGGTGGGGCGGGTGTTCAAGGTGTTGGTCGTGCTGTAGCTCAAGCTATTACTAAAGGTAGTGGCGGTAATAATTCAAAATCTGACAGTGCTTCATCTACTTCTACCACTGGGGGAAGTGTTCAAGGGAATTCTAGCAGCTCTAATAATTCTAATAGCTCGAATACAGGAGGATCTAAGCCGTTATATCAACGACATACTCTCTCTAACCTCAAAAGAAACAAATAGGAATTTTTCTAATGAAAAAACAATTGTTAGCTTTGGGTTTAGGTTCATCTTTGTTTATTAGCGGTCAAGCCAAAGCAGGTATTCCTGTCATTGACGGTGCTAACCTTGCTCAAGCTGTTCAAAATATGGTGGCTTGGGGTGAGCAATACAATCAGATGGTGAACCAAATCCAACAGGCAAAACAGCAATATGATTCCATTACTGGTATTCGTGGTTTCGGTGATGCTGTCAATAATCCATATCTTAAAGACGTGATTCCAAGTGATGTTGCTGAAATTTATAAAGGTATCCAACAAGGCGGTGTCAATGGTATGACTTCAGCAGCTAGAAACATTCGTGATGCCACAATGGTTTATGACTGTGCTTCTAGAACTGGCCAGAACTATAAAACCTGTCAAGCTGCATTAAATAACAATGCACAAACACAGGCTTTAAATCAGCAAGCGTTAGGTGTTGCGGATCTGCGTACTGAGCAAATTGATAATCTGCGTAAACAGATCAATAACACTACTGATGCTAAAGCTATCGCTGAGTTACAGGCTAGGATTCAAGCGGAACAGTCACAAGTTGCTAATGATGCAAATCGAATTGCTTTGATGCAAGCGCAAGCGCAAGCGCAAAAAGATGCAGCACAACAGCTTGAAATTGAAGGCCGTTTAAAACGTGCTGCCCAAAAAGGCAACATTCTTGACGGTTATACTGGTAACTAAACTTTTAAACAAAAGCCCATTTCTTTTGAAATGGGTATTTTTTTTGCAATTTTTATGAATATATTGAATCAATATAACCAAAGTATATTATTTTGGTTTACGGTTTTTATATTTTTTGGCATACTTAGAGAAATAACTCTAATAGGGTCTATCGGGTCTATCATGAACAAACTTAAAAAAGTATCTGCTGCTGAAGAAGCTAAAAGCTATGAAAAAGCTATGGATTGGGAAGCAGATATTATTGCAATGCGAGCTAAGTCAGAACGTAAAGCTTGGACTATTGCAAAAGTAGCGGTGGGCGTGGCCGTCTTAGAAGCTATTGGACTAGTTACATTAGCTCCAATGCGTCAGACTGTACCTGTTGTTTTCACAGTAGATAAAGCTCAAGGAAATGTTGAATACGTGGGCGTTGTTGATGACCAACAAGTAAAAGGCAAACAAGAATTAATTGATAAAAATAACATTACTCGCTATGTAACCGCCCGCGAGAGTTATTTCTATCCTTTATTACAGCCAGATTATGATTTAGTCATGACTATGAGTAGTAATCAGGTCGGTAATGACTTTGCTTCACTCTATGAAGGTGATACTGCAAGAGATAAAAAGTACGGTAAAAAATATGAATTAAAAGTCGATGTGATTTCTGTCCAAACTAATCAGGATGAAACAGGTTTTACCGCTAGTGTCCGCTTCACTAAGACTTTGCATTCAGTCGAAGCTAATCGTGATGAACAGCCAAAATATTATATTGCAAGTATTCGATATGAATATGCTCCGAACAATCTAAATAAACTTACAGAAAAAGATCTAATTAAAAACCCATTCGGCTTTAAGGTCGTGGGCTATCGTGTCGATCCTGAACTATCTCCTAATAGACCTGTAGCGCAAGCTGCGGTTATTGAACCTAGTCAGCAAGTCTATGTTCCGATTCAACAAGGCGGGCCTGTTGTTCAGCCACAAGCTCAACAAGGTGGGGCTGCTGTTCAGCCACAAGCTCAACAAGGAATGTAAAGGATCATTACATGAAAAAATTAATTCTTGCTTTGGGTTTAGCGGTGCATGGGATCTCTTATGCAGCAATTACGCCTAAAGCTTTGCCTACCGATTCACGTATTAGAACAATCAATTATGTTCCTAATGATGTTTATCGAATTACTGTCAAAAAAGGCACTGTAACCCGCATCGTATTAGGTGAAGATGAAAGAATTTTAGAGCGTGGTGCTGCTACTGGATATCCTTCAGACTGTGAAAAGGATGACACCAATTGGTGTGTTTTTGCGGATACTGGATCAAATTTAGTATGGGTGAAGCCAAAAGATAAAGCTACGCGGAATAACTTAGAGTTACGCACTAATAAGCGTGATTATAGTTTTGATTTTCAAGTCCTAAATAATGCTAAAGAAAAACCGATGTATCGTGTTGTCTTTAAATACCCACAAGAAGAAGAAAAACGTAAACAGCAAGAAGCTCAACGCTATAAAGCTTATACAGCACAATTAAAAGAAGAAAGCCAGCTTACTGAATTTTTGGTTTTACAGCATCGTTTAGCCAATGCTGCGCCTATCCCTAAAAATTGGAATTATCGTCAAGCTGCAAACAGAAAAGGGAAGCATTTTGTTCCAGAAATGCTATTTGATGACGGTCGTTTTACCTATATGCGTTTTAAAGGAAATACTGATATTCCAGTCGTATTTATTGACGGTACGGAAGGGGAAGAAAAAGTTAATTTCCATATCAGTAAAGAAGATCCAAAACTTTTGATTGTTGAAGCTCTAGCTAAAAAATTTGTTTTACGTCAAGGAAAAGGCGTAGTGAGTATTTTCAATGAATCTTATGATCCTGTCGGTGTTGCTCCTCAAGATGGCACTACTGTAGAGGGTGTTAAACGTGTCATTACTGCGGATATGAACTAATGAATATTAATGAACAAAAACCATTAGATGATCAAAAAGCTCCTGATGAAGAATTTAAAGAATCAGAAAATGGCATTGTGTCTGTCAATGAACGTGGGGATCAGGAAGATGGAAAAGGAAAAAAAATAGCGTTTATTGCAGTTATGGCGGTACTTTTTACAGTTATAGCTGTCTTTGCCTATAACTTTTTTTCAGATAGTAGTGATGCTGATGAAGCAGCTCAATTAAAAGAAAGTCAGATTGATCCAAGCCTAGATGCTTCAGCTAAAAGACGGGATTTTACTAATACTGATCCTGTTCCAATGGATGCAGGTCAAAATGCTCAATTTCAAAGCATCGATGCCTGTCAAGATAAAAGTATTCCTAGACAGCTAACAGACAATAACGGCAATGCTTTAACTTATAACGGAATGTTGGTTTTTCAATGCCAAAATGGTCAGCAGATTTTAAGACAGCCTGAAGCTGCGCCAGTAGTTGAACAGCAAGCAGCAAATCAACCTGTAGTAATTCAGCCACAGCCACAACAACAAGCTCAATATGTACCTTTAAATAATGGAAGCCGTTACGGTGGCGGGATCTTTGTCAACTCTTCACAACAAGGCGGGGCGGTTGGTCAGCCGTCAAGCATGAATCAACAAGCAGCTTATAACCAAGTAACAGGCATGATGAAACAGTTTGAACAGGATCAGAATAGTAATAGCCGTTCTGGTAATTTCTCTGGATCTGGTTTGATGTCTTTAGCGCATGATGATGATGAACCTATGCAGCAGCATCAGCCACAACAAGCTACAACTAACATGGCTAATCATTCCTCTAATAAAGTCCAGGCTAGGTTTATTGGGGATCGAAATTACTTAATTGCTAAAGGTCGTGTAATCCGTTGCAACCTGTCAGTTAAAGTCGTTTCAGAAATTGGCGGTATGGCTTCATGTGTCCTTCCACAACCTGTTTATTCTGATAATGGTCGTGTAGTCCTTGCTGAAGCGGGATCTGAAGTCATTGGAGAATACAAAAGTATTGCAGCACAAGGGCAAAGACGTTTAGGTATCATCTGGTCACGCTTAAAAACTCCACATGGTGTTATTGTCGATATTGATTCTCCCGCAGCAGACCATTTAGGAACAGGTGGTTTAAGTGGTCGAGTAGATAACCGTTGGGGCGCACGTATCGGTGCAGCGTTTATGCTTTCTTTAGTTCAAGACGCTATTGCTTACGGTATTTCTAAAGAAACAGGCGGGAACAATAGCACTCCTTATATGCTTCAAAACACTTCAGACATGGGTAAATCAATGGCTGAAACAGTGTTGAATGAAACAATCAATATCAAGCCAACAATTTATAAAAATCAGGGTGATGTAGCTTCAATTTACGTGGCCAAAGATATTGATTTCAGAGGTGTGTATGAACTCCGCGCAAAATAATGTTTTAAGCAAGGATGTAATGGTTAGACAGCTATTACTTCCATTAGAAAAATTCTTAAAAACTAAAGGGGTGACTGAAATTGCAATTAACGCACCTAACGAAGTTTGGACGGAATCTAATAAAGGATGGGAAAAGCATTCTATAAATCTGGAAATGGCGCAAATAACAGCTTTAGCTAATGTTATTGCTACCTATACCAATCAACGGATTGGCCAAGAAAACCCTATATTATCTGCTCAATTGCCTGATGGAGAGCGTATTCAGATTGTTCTACCGCCAGCCATTGAAAATGGAACGGTATCAATGACAATCCGTATTCCTGACGAGTCAAACCGATCATTTCAGGAATATAAAGATCAAGGCTTTTTTGACCACTTCAGATATGGGAAATTTAATGAGTTTGAGCAGTTTAAACCTGTATTACGTACTGAAGATATTAAGCTAGTCCAGTTTTTAGAAAACAAAGATCTTGATGGATTTTTTAAATTCGCTGTTCAATGTAAGAAAAATATTGCAGTTGTTGGTGATACTGGTTCTGGTAAAACCACTTTCATGAAGGCAATTTGTCAGTACATTCCTAAAGATGAACGTCTTGTCACTATTGAAGATGTACGTGAACTTTTTGTTCCACATGAAAACAAGGTTCACCTACTTTATTCTAAAGGTGGTCAAGGTAAAGCTAAGGTAACTCCATCTGATCTGATCGCTAGTAATATGCGTATGAAGCCAGACCGTGTATTACTTGCTGAATTACGTGGTGGAGAAGCTTTTGACTTTCTGAAACTACTTACAACTGGTCACAGTGGATCTATTACAAGTTATCACGCTGAAAGCTGTTCATTGGCTTATGATCGCTACGTCTTTATGTGCAAAGAACATGAACAAGCAAATATCTACGATGCCACTACACTAAAGGAATTAGTTGCTTTAACCATTGATATTATTGTTCATGTTGAAGTGAAGAAAAAATACGATGATGAAAGTAATTTAATAGGTAAAGAACGCTTTATTTCTGAAATCAAATTTGATCCTGTTTCTAAAGTTAAGGCTCAATTTGGTGATGCTGAAATTATTGTAGGGGATAGGGCGTGAATAAAAAAATTCTGATCCTACTCCTTGCAATTTTTTTAGCGGTCGTTGGTTTCTTTATTACTAAATATCTGGCCGGTGTTCTTTATTACTTAGCTAATAAGACCAATCCATTTCCTGAAGTGAATCTGACAACGTGGGGGTATTATTGGGATTTATATGCACACAATGTACCTGCACAAAAGAAAAAGCTGCAAGGTGCCTTGATCGCTGCACTATTTATCACTTTTGTTCTCCCTGCTTTAGTCATTGCTAGTCTGTTTAATAAAAAACAGTCGTTACACGGTGATGCGAGATTTGCCACAACAAAAGAAATTCAGAAATCTGGATTGATGGGAAATAAAGGAATTTTAGTAGGGAAATATCATAATAAATATTTAATGCTTGGCGGTCAGCAATTTGTACTTCTGGCTGCTCCGACACGAAGCGGTAAAGGTGTAGCGATTGTTATTCCTAACCTTCTAAACTATTCGGATAGTGTAGTTGTACTGGATTTGAAGCTTGAAAACTTCCTATTAACTTCTAAATTTCGTGCTAAGAATGGCCAGAAAGTTTATCTATTCAGCCCATTTTCTGAAGATCTAAAATCTCACAAATGGAATCCATTTGATACCGTTAGTCATGACGAAAATTTTAGAGTAGGTGAAATTCTAGCTATTGGTCGAAGTTTCTACCCTGTGACTGGTGATGCTAAAACCGATTTCTGGAATGACAATGCTAATAACTTATTTCTTGGCCTAGCCCTATATCTATTTGAAACTGAAGATCTGCCTGTAACTATGGGTGAGGTTTTAAGACAGAGTTCAGGTAAAGGTAAGCCAATTCAGGATCATATTAGATCTATTATTGATGAAAGAGCGCAAAGTGATAAACCGCTTAGTGATACTTGCCTAGATGCTTTAAACCGTTTTTTAAGTTCACCAGACAATACGCTCGGTAACATCATTTCTACTTTTACCTCACCTTTAACGATTTTTGCGAACCCGATTGTGGACGCTGCAACTTCATCAAGTGACTTTAAACTTGAAGATGTACGCAGACAAAGAATGTCTATTTATTTTGGTGTTCAACCTAACCGCTTAGGGGATGCTAAGAACTTAATTAATCTGTTTTATTCACTCTTAATTGATGTGAATCTAAAAACACTGCCACAACAAGATTCATCTTTGAAATACCAGTGCCTAGTCGTGAATGATGAAGCAACGGCTGTCGGTAAAGTAGCGAAAATTGCAGACGCTAACTCATTTATTGCGGGTTATAACATTCGTTTATTAACAATTATTCAGTCTATTGGTCAGTTAGAAGACGTTTATAAAACTCAAACTAGGGGGCTTGTAACTAACCATGCTTTGCAGATCATTTACCCGCCTAGAGAACAACGAGATGCTAATGAATATAGTGAAATGCTTGGCTATTTCACTTTCAAAGCAAAATCTAGAGGCCAAAGCCGTTCTATGGCATGGGGGCAAGGTGGCTCTAATTCAGAAAATGAATCAGATCAAAGACGAGCTTTAATGCTCCCTCAAGAGTTAAAAGAATTGTCGCAAGATAAAGAAATTATCTTTATGGAAAATACAAAACCTATCATGTGTGAAAAGGCTAAGTATTTTAATGACAGTGCTTTTGTGGATCGCCTAAAGTCCGTTTCTCCTAGCATGAAAGCAATTAAAGGTTTTCCAACTCACAAGCAATTAGAAAAAATTGCCTTTGAGGATCTGGAACTTTCAATTCCTATTCCTGATTTAGACGTAAAGCTGCATAAGGCAAAAATTGAAAAACGTATAACTGAAATTACTACAGTGGAACAGGCTGAACAGATAGATATTTCTAGCTTAGTTATCCCTGAATTTAAGTTAGATAAAACAGTTTTTGAAGATCCAGAAAATCCACAACCTGAAGAATGTCTACAAGTGGTCGATCAATTCTTTGGGGCTGTTGAATGGGAAGAAGATACTGAAGCGCAAAATATTGTCGATGATTTCTTTAGCCAAGTGGAAGCTAGTGCTGAAAATCCAATAGAAAACCTAGTTGCAGTAGATGAACCAGAACAAACGGAAAACCTTATTGCAGTTGATGACACTGAATTTAGTCATGACGAAATGGAAAATCTGATTGCAGCAGATGAATCAGATCCTCTGGCCATGATTGCAGAAATGGAAAATCTGGTTGCAGTAGATGAATCAGATCCTCTGGCCATGATTGCAGAAATGGAAAACCTAGTTGCAGTAGATGAACCAGAACAAATGGAAAACCTTGTTGCAGCAGATGAATCAGATCCTCTGGCCATGATTGCAGAAATGGAAAATCTGGTTGCAGTAAATGAACCAGAACAAATGGAAAACCTTGTTGCAGCAGATGATCAACAGCTAACTAATTCAGATATTGATGACGTTTATCGAGCGTTTACAAACCAAGTTAATTCTAAATAAGGAAACTATTATGAAAAAAATCTCTCTTACATTAATCAGCCTTGCGCTATCTTTTTCAGTTGTGGGCTGCGCATCAAATAAAGCTGTAACCAGTCCTAATGGCTTTTCATCTAAAGCAGTTAATCAACCTGACACTGTTAAAAACTATATGCAAAGTATAGTTGTATATCAGCAAAATAAAGATTTAAGCACTGAAACTGAAAGACAAATTGCACTTCTAACAGACAAATATATTCAAACAAAAATGATCATTGACGAAGCAGCACGTCGCCAAAATATTTCTAATCAATAAGGACTTGATCATGACTGAAGCAAACAAGGTCGATAAACCTAGTTCTAATAAAGAACAAACAGGCTATACCAAGCTTGGCAAGACGCTAGAAACTAATCAAGCTGAGGTCAATTCAATTGAAAAAGCTGAAAATATAGATATTTCAAAAGGTTTAAAAGGTATTAACCAAGATCCTGAAGAAACTAAGGTAACTGATACCAAAAAGTTAAAAACTGATGACAGTAAAGAATCTAGTGAAGAAGGTATACCTAAAGCATTGCTCAATAAATATTATGTGGTAGATGACAAATATCACTTTAAAGGTAATCCTGAAAAAGTAGCTTTTGAAGATTCTGGAAAAGCCTTAAAAACCACAATTGATGATAAGCATATTGCTGCTTCAATGGTGGAGGTAGCAAAAGCTAAAAAATGGGAAACAATACAGGTTAAAGGCTCTGAAGAATTTAAACGGAATGTATGGCTTGAAGCTTCAATGAAGGGCATGATAGTAAAGGGCTATGAACCTCGTGATATTGATCTAGCCTTGCTCAATGATATGAAAAAAGAACAAGGTAAAGAGGTAGTTCACAATACTATTGAAAAGGGTAATGAACGCCAGAAAGAGAAGTCTTTAAATGAGAAGGATAAAGTAGATCCAGCACAGGAACGGAAGGAAAAAATTAATAACCTGTCAGAACAGGAAAAAGCTTTACTGAGAGTTTTTGATAAAAAAATGAAAGCAGACGGTTTCACAGAAAAGCAGCGCACAGCCAGTATAGAAGTTGCGGTTGAACAGCTTAATCAGAAAAAAATGCACGTTGGAAAATTAGTAGATCATGGCGCAGCACCTTATAAGCATGATCCTAAAAATAACAGCAGCTACTATGCCACTATTGAAAATAGTAAAGGTGAAAAAAATACAATCTGGGCGAAGGATCTGGAACGTACTTTGAAAGAACAAAATATTATTAAGAATGATGATATTGTCCTGACCTATAAAGGGTCTAACAAAGTCGAAGTGAATACTAAAGAAATTGATCCTAAAACTGGACTGCCAACAGGCGCAAGAGTTCAAACATTAGCAAATAAAGGGAAGTGGGAAGCCCAAAGCTTGAGTAAATTGAAAGAAACAACTGAAAAAGCTCTAACCAAAAATGATAAAACTAAGCTTCAGATTCAACACAATACCGATATTCAAAATCAGAAATTTCATAAGCCAAAATTAACGGCTTATGATGCCAATGCTCCAAAACAGCAGCCACAAATTAAAACTCAAGAGAGAACTAAAAATAAAGATATATCCCGATAATCTAGGCCACGAAAACACCCATTAAGAGTGTTTTTTTATATCTCGTTACTGGATCAAATGGGAGTAGTTCATTTTCTGCAGTCGCCATTTAAAAAGCACAGCTTTTTAAAGCTCGCTTGAAAATCAACGGTAATCAGGGAAGGGAAAATTTAACTGATTGCGTCAGTTCGCAAAGTAGACACTTTGCTCTGATATGTCTGCTATGGATCTGCATTAGATAGTTAGAATAGAGGCTTGAATAATAGCTGCAGCTTGCAGCAATTGTCCAAGCATCGGGATTAGACGTTTTAGAGATTATGGACCAGACAATAACATTGGCAGTCCATGATCTACTAAAACTAATAGAAGGTTAAACTTTGGATATTACTTGTTTTGTCCACCTGTGGACTATATAATCAAATTTAATCTGATTAAGGACGGTATATAATGACAAATGCAGATTTTAAACTGCTAGTTGAATCATTGGGGTTCTATAACGCTGAAGCAGTAAGGGATTATTTCAAAGCTATAGGCTTTAATGAATCTATTAACGTCCGACCAATCCAATATTGGTTCAATGGTAAGAGTGTAGCACTCAATATGCCGATTCCAGACGATGTGGTTGAGCATTTTAAGCAGCTTGAACAAATGAAAATTGAATTATCTGGTCAAGAAAAATTTAAGAGAAATAGCTTTCTTTACAAAGACAAATATTTAATGTGGGAAAAATTCCCTGAATTAAATGGATTACCTTGCACATACCTTAACCAGTTAATGGTTCTGGTGAATATGCTTCATGGTTATAGAGAAATGCAGTATTGCTCAAGCTACTAAGGATCATGGAATGAAAAATCAGGATCTTTCTATTGTCGAATTGGTTAGTAAACGCAATAAAATTTTCTATACAGTCTGCGGATTATTGGTCTTACTAACAGCATTATCATTTGCCAGATACTTTCTGAATTTTAGTATCCTTTATCTATTAATCTTGCTTATTCCATTTTTTGCTCTCCTTTATTGGATGATAAAAATTACTGAAGGAATAAAAGAGAAAAGGATTAGTCAGGAAGGATAGGAGAGACTAGTGGTAGATATTGTTGACCCTTCTACACGTAGCCGTATGATGGCCGGAATCAAAGGCAGTAATACAAAGCCTGAATTGCTAATAAGACACCTGCTTCATAAAAAAGGATTCCGTTATCGTCTTCATGTAAAGGATCTGCCGGGAAAACCGGATATTGTGCTACCAAAATATAAGTCAGTGATTTTTGTACATGGCTGTTTCTGGCATGGCCACCAAGACTGCCATCTTTTCAGGTTACCGGCAACGCGGACTGAATTCTGGCAGGAAAAAATCTGTCGTAATCAGGCGAATGATTCCAGAGCTGTAGATCTCCTGCTCGCCAGTAACTGGCGGGTCTGTATCGTCTGGGAATGCAGTATTCGGGGAGCCAAAAAAGATCCGGAAAAAGTAGTCAGTACAATTGCTGACTGGCTTGCAGGTGATGAACAGTTTCTTAAAATACGTGACATTCAAAGAGATCTATGATCTTTGGGAAAATACAGCCATACTTATTCCTCTGATGACAGATCAAGCTCCTTATATTCATCATAGAGACAAGCTGAATTGCCTGCTGACACCCTGAACTGGTTACGTTTTTTCTGTTTCCATTTACCTGTATTCTGATCCAATGCATATTTACATCCTGGATCATGGACTACTATTCCTGTAGACAGGGCATCCAGGAATTTTTCAATACTCGCTCCTTTAGCCAGCGATACCTTTGGGCCAAACTGGTAATAGGTAGATCCTTCAATTTTTAAATTAGTATATGAGACATAGCATGTTTTTGTATGTTTTTTCTTCCAGTGATTGAGCAGTTTGCTGAAGGTCCACCCGGCCGCAATTTCTCCATTGTCATTTTTCAGAAAATAGCCACCCTCGCTCAAGGTGATTTTCTTTTTCTCCAGATCATACCCTTCAATGAAAAGTGTCAGGTGGGTTTCCGGATTTCGGATTCCAGTCTGGTGTTTGGCGGTAAAATAAAGTTGATGCGGTTGCCTACGGTTTGCATGGGTATTCATGAAATTTGCATAGCTATCACGATAGAGTCCGATATCCGGTTCAGGAGTCATCAGAGTTGTACTGCTTTTTGATCTTGTTTTCAGCTCCCAGTCCAGAAAATCTGGACTGGCATTTCCGTTTGGAATGATGCCAAATTCGCATTCAAGGGTAAAACCGGCTCCATTAGGTGCTTCATAGAAGATAACAGTACCGTCTTTGTCCAGTCTTCTGGATCTTATGAGCCCTTTGATGTAGATATCTTTGAGTTTTTCAATTAAAAGACCCTGACTGTCTGCAAGACTGGAGTAATATTCATAGAAAACTGACAGGACCTGCTTGTCCTGATTCTGTTCGGTATATTCCTGGATCTCTTTTGAAATTTCTTCATTCCATGATCCTGTATACGCAAAGACCTTGTCATCAGTCAGTCCTAGTATCATGCCCCGTTTCTGGCTGGCATACCGTTCACGTTCTTCTGATGTTGGTGGTTTCATTATCTTGCTTGGGGCAAGCGAGCAGCCACGAAGGAATCCCGAAAGCCTGATTTCCGGATATTTGGGATAAAGGATAATCTGGGAACCTGCGGCTTCTTCAGTTTCACCTTCTGGTGTAATCCAGAACAGTTTGAGAGGTGCCTTGAATATAGGGCCTTTGCTGGACTCTCCATCAGCACGGATCTCTCCCAGCGGGAAGTCCTGAATAACCTCAAAATTCCCCCCAAAATAGATCTGCTGTTTGGAATTGTCATTATTGGAAAGAAGCTTGAGCAGGATACGGGTTGCACCCAGATCCTGCATTTTCTGTGATATCTGTCTGAGAGTGGCCATATACAATCCAGTCATTGTCTTCTAACCGGATCGTACCTCTATTTTAGTGATTTTTATAGCTTTTAAGCAGACATCTTGTCTTTTTCACGCTTCCGGATTTCTGCTGCACGTAAAATATAAGGTTCCAGTAACTTTGCAACGGCAGCGAAAACAGGCACAACAACCGAGTTGCCGAACTGCTTGTATGCCTGTGTATCCGAGACCGGAATACGGAAGAAATCTTCTCCGTCCAGTTTCTGGAAGCCCATCAGTCTGGCACATTCCCGTGGTGTTAGACGACGTGGGCGGTTTTTCTGGTTATTTGGATCATCAAACTCTTCTTCTCCCCGCTGCATGTCCCAGCCGCGGTCAATTAGTATTTCCGAACCGTCTTTATGATAACGAGCTGAAAGGGTTCTGGCCACGCTGCCAGGATTTTTCGGATCTACCAGACCAAACCCAAAACCGTTACCTTTGGCCTGATGTTTCTTTGCATAGTTGTAAAGATACTTCCAGAGATTTTCAGTGAGTATGTACTTGTCTGCTACTTCTGTTTCTAACACATCCTGTATGGTCGGACGGACTTCAGGGAAGAGTTTACTGATATTTTTCAGGGAAAAGTCTCCCTTGATATCCAGACTGCGTTTGAAGCCTACCAGTACAATACGCTCACGGTGCTGGGGAAGGAAATTTTTGCCGTCAATGATTTTGGGGTCATTCGGACCACTCGCGTCAGCATCTGCAACATCATAGCCCAGCTCGTCCAGCGTCTTCATGATGATACGGAAGGTATTTCCCTTGTCATGGCTTTTCAAGTTTTTTACATTCTCGAGTACGAAAATGGCTGGCTGTTTTGCAGCAATAATACGTGCCACATCAAAAAACAGGGTTCCCTGTGCTTCACATTCAAAACCATGAGCCTTGCCAAGGGAATTCTTTTTTGAAACACCTGCCAGAGAGAACGGCTGGCATGGGAAACCGGCCAGTAGTACCTCATGATCTGGAATTTCGTTATCAATATGCTCATAAGCTTCATTGATGTCTGTATCCGGATCTTCAGTCAGCGTAACCTGTCTGATATCTTCGTTGAATTTATGCTGTTCAGGATCACAGTACCAGTTAGCCTTGTATGTCCGGACGGCTTCCTTGTTCCATTCGCTGGTAAACACGCATTGTCCGCCGATTTCTTCAAATCCCTTTCTGATCCCACCAATACCGGCAAAAAGATCAATAAAACGGAATTTATAATCTGGATGGTGGGCTGGTGGTTTTGGAAGCATTTTTTGCTGAAGCATTTCTACTTCACCTTCACTCAATGCCCTTGGTGCACTCTTTCCATTCAGCCATTTATTCAGCGTTTCACGGGTCCAGTCAT
This sequence comes from Acinetobacter sp. NPDC052428, assembly GCF_044547685.1. Taxonomy (GTDB): domain Bacteria; phylum Pseudomonadota; class Gammaproteobacteria; order Pseudomonadales; family Moraxellaceae; genus Acinetobacter; species Acinetobacter lwoffii_G. The sequence continues at coordinate 11,767 of NZ_JBIUAT010000015.1, read as the reverse complement.
ACTGACCTACTCTACGAAGTATTTCAGCAACAGTTTTCTGGTCATAGGACTCCAGTACCTGATTAACCAGCACCTTGTGTTCTGCAATTTTCTGGTTTTCCTGGATTAGATACTTTTCATGCAGGTCATCAGCTTGGGACAAAAGCTCTTTCATCTATAAATCTATATTGGGTATTTTGAGTGATATTTTATCACTCATTTAACCCAGATTGGAGGATTTAAGTTCTTTGTGTTCATTAATTATGCAATACTCAACTGATCTTTTAGTTGATTCTGGTACATATGCGGATTTTTAAACAAATAGAAAATTAATGAGAATTGCTAAAGTAAGTACATAAAGCGTCAGCAGCTTACTATGAAATGTATTTGTGATTCTTGTCATTTTTGACGATTATGGTTGGTAAAATGATTATTCTTTTTTTCTTTAGATACAACCTCCATCAGAAAGAAGTCCAAGTTAAAAGGAATTTTAGTCTTACCTTCAAATGCTAAAAAAGGAAAACTGTGCAAGAATAGGAAAAGTATTGATAATTCATTTTCTTAGTCTATCCCAATGTTTATTTTTAAAACTTCGAGGTTTCTTCAAGAATTCACATGTCAGAGCAAAAAATTAAACTAGTACCACCTAAGAATTATCGCCATCCTTATAAAGTTGAAGGTATTTCCTACATGGATACTGAAGACCCAAGATTTACGTATGCCATCATAAGTCTAGTTTCAACTCATAAAAAAATTAAGAATAATAAATATCTTATTCGTGTTCTTATGATGAATGACCATCTTAAATCTAATGCTGAATTTAATATTGCCTCAGGGTTATTTACCAGTCTTATACATCCGGATGTTTCAGTGGTTGTTAAAAATATAGCACGTCCGGTACAAGACTCTGATTTATATGAAGCATTAGCTCAAACAGCAATGGATACTCTAGCTCAAGAGTACAGCTATGCTTCTATTATTGAAAATCAGGATATGGCTCGATTATTCGGGTTTCTAATATCTTCCATGATTGGAATCGAGTTCAATCCTAATCCTGTTAAATCTGAGGTAGCGGTTGCCTCTGAGCTTTTAAAAAATATTGATGATATTATTTATATCTATGATAACTATATGGCTCTTGATCTAAGTGATGAGCTCAAGGCTGAACTTAACTATCAATTCTGGTCAGCTATTACAATGATGACGCGTAGCAATGCTTTGGTATATGCGGATAATTCAAGAGGTATGGATTTCTCAAGTCTTGCTAATAATAAAACGAACCTGACTATTAAAAATCTAAAAAAAGCGATTGAAACCAGCTTACCTTATTTCAATAAAGTGCATATTCAGCGTGAAATTCGAGATTTGTTAACCCACTCAGATTTTGATGTATCTAACAGAAAAATAATTTGCAAAGATATGCTTATATCCTCTCCTCAAGCTGGCAGACTGAATATGCAAGTTTATATAAAATATAAAACTGTCATAGCGATCCTTTACCGTGCTTATCTTATTTCTGTGGAGAAGAATATTCATGAAAGCAAGATCAAAAGATTAAATACTATTCTTGATGAATCTGCTTATCGTCTTCAAAGTACTGGTCAAGATCCTCTTACATTAAAGATTCTTAAAGACCTCTTTATGATAGTGAAAAAGCCTTTAAATGCTGACGGCAATAATGATGTTGAAATTATTTTTAGTGAAGAAATTTCCAATGTCATCAAGAACCATGGATTAGTATCTTGACCAATAAAATATGTAGCTAATAAAAAAAATGGCATCATGCCGAAGTTTTCATATGGGATTACTTTGTATGATTTCGTCGTACCTTGAAATTCTTGTGGTAATCCTCCCCATTTTTAGTCTTTTAATAAATTTTTATAACCTGGAGCAAGATACACACTTTTAACATCATATAAAGCAACAGAGTTTCTTAACCAAAGATGAAATTCTTTCCCTATTAAGCTGTGATCAGGTGAACAATCAATATTCCATAGACGCAACCAATAGCCAGCCACAGCAGCTCTTACTTCGACGACTTTTACTCCATTTGTCATATTATAGTCATGTAATAATGTTTCAGGACAATGCACATTATTAGAATTTGGATGAGGGATAAGCTCTAATCTAACAAGTCTATTCCACTGATTATCCTGTGCTCTAGATTCATTTTTTTCTACTTTTATCTTGGTTTCTTGTACATTCTTAAATCGTGTTAAAACGAAGTCAGCAAATCTACATTTTTCGTAATCATATGCTCTTACATGCCATCTTAAGCCATTGTCGATTAATGAATGAGGGGCAAGTTTTTTGTTAGAAAAACCATTATCTACTGAGAAATATTCAATCTCTATAATTGTGTTACCCAAAATTGCTCTAGTTATTTTTAATAGAACATCTAAATCAGGCTCAGAAAGTCGTGGAGGTGATTGAATAGAATCGAATTCACTTAGCCCGATAGTCTTCGAGTTAGTACTATTTCTTATGAAGCCTACTGCTGTTTTGAAATTGATTGGGAAATGAGGAATGAACTCATGCAAATTAATTTCATAATGTTTTCCTACCTCATTAAAATTCATATTGTTTGGACATAAATCTCTATACTCTCTGAAATCCCGAGTTGCAGCTGGTAATGATATATCAAATTTTTTTGTTAGGTCTGATCTAGAGCACCAGCCTTTGAACCTTAAAGTTAACTCTATAAATCTTAGTCTTTCTTCCAAGTTTTTATTAATTTTTTTCCCTTCCATTACATAAAGCCTCTAACACTATGAAGTGATTGTATACGATCATTAATATGGCATAAAATAATCAAAACTACCACTTGACATGATCAAAATGATTATGTGATTATGAGGATTGGTTAAACAATGTGCGTTAGTTAATGGTTGTTGTAGAACTAAATGAGTAGTTTACGAATACTCATTTAATAGGAGGTGGCATCTAATGAGTTAATTTATTTGAGAATTAAAAAAGCCCCAATGAAAATACATCGAGGCTTTAGTGTTTAGTTAGAGCAATCTAATTAGAAATTAAACGACAAGGTCTAAACAGTTTTCTTTTGGCGAAGATAATTATAACTGTAATAAAAGACCTTGCCAATAAGTAATAAAGGAGTGACACAATGTCACAACATTTAGAAAGTAGCAAAGGTAATAAAGATAGAGACGTTAACATTATTGTTAATGCGCGTCCTAAAAAATTCGATGGCGATCGAATTAGCTATGAAGAGGTTATAGAGCTAGCCTTTCCAGGTCAATTTGATCCAAATATTGTATATACAATTGCATATGCTGGACCACAAACACCTGATGGAACTCTAGTTGCAGGACAATCGGTAGCTATTCGAAATGGGATGAAATTTGATGTCAATAAAACAAACCGTTCTTAATCCCTCAATAAAGCGATTGATTGAAGACGGTTTCGAGGTTGAAATCAAGCGCCAGCATTTGCTGGTGCACTCTATTCCTTACCTCAATCAGTCACGTGAAATAAAAGAGGCAATTTTAGTTTGTCCATTTGTTGAAAATGGAGAAATTGATACACAGCCCCAAGACCATACTATGTATTTTAAGGGTGAATACCCTCATGATGCTTTAGGTAATGGGATGTCCCAAGTTGTAAATAGTGAGAATAAAACAATTCTCTTTGATGACTTTAATGCTGATTACTATTTGTCTAATAAACCAAATGATCAGCCTTTTAGCAATTTTTATGACAAGGTAGTTCATTATCACACGCTGTTTGTTAGCCAAGCTCGTGTTGTTGATGCAAATGCTGATGGTCGAACACATGTAGTACATGGTCAGCGTGATGAAAGATCAGTATTCTGCTATCCAGATACGGCATCATCTCGTGTAGGGATTACAGCCATCACCCAGAAGCTTGAAGAATCTCGAATAGGCATTGTTGGTGTTGGTGGGACGGGAAGTTATATTTTAGACTTGCTTGCTAAGACTCCAGTTCAAGAGATTCACTTATTTGATGCGGATAGCTTCGAAACACATAATGCGTTTAGAGCTCCTGGCGCTGCATCATTGGAGCAGCTCCAAGCCATACCTAAGAAGGTTGAATATTTCCGAGAGATATATTCAGCGATGAGAAAAGGTATTTTTGCTCATGATTACTTCTTAGATGAGCAAAATATACATGAATTGGATGAATGTACTTTCGTTTTTGTTGCTGTAGATAATGGAACGACTCGGCGAGTTATTACAGATCATCTCGTTAAAAAAGGCATTCCATTTATTGATGTTGGAATCGGGGTGGAGGTCTCTAATGGTTTGGATGGAGATCCACAGTTACGAGGTACATGTCGCGTTACTCTAGCAACTGATACTTTGAATAGTCATTTACCATCACGGTTAAATCTAGAGGACGATGATGACGAAGCTATCTATCGTAGTAATATCCAAGTTGCTGATCTTAATGCATTAAATGCTGCATTAGCTGTAATGCGTTGGAAACAAGTTATGGGATTCTATCTTGATCAATTCAATGCTCATAATTTGAATCTTGTAATCCCTTTCCAGTCATTGACACGTGATGATTGCATAGAGGTATAGTTAATGGCAGTTAAACAGATTACACCAGTGTTTATAGAGTTTATTCCTGAAACAATTGAAGAGGGTAAATTGTATATCAGTGATGTGTATCAAACTGCTATTCATAAGTGTTGTTGTGGTTGTGGTGAAGAGGTGGTTACACCTCTATCACCAGCCGATTGGCAACTCAAAAAGAATATGAATAGAGTTTCGCTTAGACCATCTATAGGTAATTGGAACTACCGCTGTAAATCACATTATTTCATTACGAATAATCGAGTTATTTGGGCTGATAAATTTACCCAGAAGCAAATTGCTAGTGTTCAAGCAAAAGATAATTTTGATAAACAGAAGTATATTGCTAACAAGAATAAGCAGGGATCTAATTCGGAACAAGATAGTGATAGCTGGTTCTCAAAATTATGGTTAGTTATTAAATCTTTTTTTAAGAATTAAGAGCCATTGTAGCTAGTAAATAAAAACCGCTAACTATGAGCGGTTTTTATTAATAACAACTTATGTTTCGTTCAATGACATTTTATGCATCGCAAATGAAAAACTATGTGTCGCATGACGTATTCCTCAAACGACACGTTATTTGTCATAAGCAGTAATTAAAAATTAAATACTTATAAGATTTTGCGACATATAATGACAAAGAGTTGCGACTCATAAGCTGTCATTTTTAAAGTTTTGCGACTCAACTAATGTCATTTTCTGAAGAATAAATTTCCTTTAAGTATTAAGTCGATGTTAAAGCTCACATAATCACAATTATTGTAATTGTTGTCTTACCCAACATGCGAGTATATGTATGGCTTGTTTAATTTCATTAGTTAGAGAATGCCCTACATTAATTCTTATACAATTGTTATAGCGACTTCCTATACCGAAAACCAAGCCTGGCACAATATTAATATCTTGCTGTTGAGCAAAACAATACATCTCCCAACTATCTATTTTTTCTGAAAATTGTAACCATAAAATATATCCACCTTGAGGATTAGTTAAACCGAAAGTAATTCCCTTAAAAGCCTCAGCGATGAACTGCCGATACTCTTCGACTTGCTTACATAGTTTTGGGCGTAAGGCACTTAAATGCTGTTGATATGAACGGCTATAAATTAAATCTGCTAGTGCAAGCTGTAAGGGGGTATTTACATTTATATTCTGTGTGATCAGTTTGGCATGTAAATAAGTGAGAGTTTGAGGAATACAAAACCAGCCTATACGATACGCAGGTGATACTGTTTTAGAAATAGAGCCACAATAAATGACATAGCCATTTTCATCCCAATATTTGATTGGTAAAGGACGTGGAGTATCAAAACAACATTCAGCATAAATATCATCTTCAATAACATAACATTGATATTTAGCCGCTAATTGTGCAATTTTCTCTTTATCTTTATTGGATAGGCAAAATCCTAAAGGGTTTTGATAATTAGCAGTCAGTAAACAGACTTTTGCCCCTGATTGTTGCATTGCTTGTTCTAAGCGTTGTAAATCAATGCCTTCTATATTTGCAGGAATTTCCACAATTTTACGTTTTAACAGGGCTAATAATTGTAGCTGGCCATTATAACTGGGAGTTGGCACGATAATACTGTCTCCGACTTGTGTCAGTCTTTGAACTATCACCGATAGCGCAGGCATACACCCATTACTAATATAGATATGTTCTGGTGCAATATAAAAGCCATCTTCTGCCCAGTGCTCAGATAGGGCATTACGTAATAGAGCATGGCCTTGTCGATCACTATAGAGAAAATCTTCAGCTTTACTGTTCTTAATTGCCCTAAGTAGGGATCGTTGTAAAAGAGTGATTGGGATTAAATCTGGAGAAAGTTGAACTGAGCCTAATTGAGCTACTTGTTTTTTAGTTGCTGCTTCTTGGATCTGAATTTGTAGATCCAAATGAGAAACCTCTTGAACATCAGGAACAAAATCATAGTGTTGAGGTAAAGCTAAATTAGAGACTTTTATTGCTTTTTTAACATTTTGAACAAAATATCCTGACTTATTTACTGCATAAATAAAGCCTTTGGCTTCTAGTAAGTCATAGCAACTTTTTGCCGTGTTAATACTAATGTTTTGCTGTCTAGAAAACTGACGTAAAGACAGCATCTTCTGTCCAGACTTTAACTCTTGATTTTTGATTCTATTGATTAATTGAGTTGCTAAAATCTGATATTGAAACATTACTAGTCTGTACCCATTTTTTAAATATTTTTGTATCTGTATCCATTACTTTAACAGAGATATTCTCTTTTTAGATGAAAAACGGATACTTAGTGTGAAAATTATTTTAATAGTCTTAACTTTATTTGGATTAAATGCCTGTAAATTAGAAAAGCCTACTCAGCAAGTGCTGCACCACCATAATATGTGTGAAGGTCTTATTACATTTTTTCTTAAAACTCAAAATTTAGAAGGGTATAAACTTTTAAAAAAACAAGTAGCATCAGGTTTCTCTAAAAACTATACATATTATTATCGTTTTGAGAAAAATATTCATTCTAAGCTTATGCCTACAAGACCAAACTTAAATTTTCAATGTTATGAAAAACGCGATCAAACGATTAGTATTATATTATTAGACGGTAAAAATACATTTACTATCTTGCAGATGCCTAAATTAGATACTCAAATAATAAAAAAAATTACAGCTTATCAAAATCCATGAAATTTTAGTTTTCTAAAATTATTATTCGACTTGATAAAAAAACCGCCATTCTTGGCGGTTTTTTTATCTATGACAAATTATGTGTCGCAAATGACAAAACTTGTGTCGCGTGACGTGTACTTATCACATTTTCTAAATCTTATTTAATGTATCTTTAGAGTATACCCTAAAGTAACACTTTAAAAGTTCGTAAAACTATGTACCATTTAAATGCTTTTTAACCATATATAACATGTAACTTTGATATTAAAGATTTATAATTTACAAAATTGTTCATTTTTATCTAATTGGGGTGAAAAAGAGTGAAAGGCCAAAAAATAGGGTATATCCGGGTCAGTTCTGTCGAGCAAAATACTGGGCGTCAACTTGAGGGAATTGAAGTCGACCGGATTTTTGTTGACCGAGCTTCGGGTAAAAATACCGACCGACCGAAATTTCAGGAAATGTTGAATTATGTCCGGGAAGGGGATAGGGTTGTTGTACATTCCATGGATCGTTTTGCACGAAGCCTAAAAGATTTGGTCACTGAAGTAGATAAACTGGTTAAAAGAGGGATCGCCATCCAGTTTGTAAAAGAAAATATTACTTTTACGGCTGAATCCACCCCGATGGATAATTTGATGCTGCAACTGATGGGTGCTTTTGCACAGTTCGAACGTGAGATTATTCTAGAGCGACAAAAGGAAGGAATTAAACTAGCCTCTGTCCAAGGGAAGTACAAAGGCCGGGTACATAAATTGAAACCTGATCAAGCTGAAGCTTTACGACAAGCATGGAAGGAAGGGAAGTACCCTTCAAAAATGGCATTAGGCCAGGCATTTGGAATTAGTCGACAGGCGGTATATCGGTATTTAAAAGCAGGTGAGTAACTCAATTTGAATTGGCGACTATATTTAGTTGAGATTATGAAAACCTTAGAACGTGATAAATCCATGAAAAATCCTATTAGAAATTGAATGGGATTTTTACAAAGTATTATGTTACTGATTTTTAAAATATAAATAAAATGTATTTTATATAGGATGCATTGGGTTAATTTTAGGACAGCTTAAATAGAAACTATTTTTCATAAAATATAGAAATAACTTAAAAGAAATTCCTAAAGTTATAACTCACAATAATTAAAACTATGCCTATGATTAAATTTAGCTTATATTGATGGCGTTGATTCTGAAGCGCTGCCAAAACACGGCAAAAACTTCAATGATGCGACCCGAGTACAGCACATCACACATATTTCAGCAGAGTCCTTGACAGGATGCTATACGTTCATCGAGTTATTAGTGAACAGCGGTGATGGTGAGATGCGTAGAATCCTCGTTCCTCTTGCTACCATTTTTAGAGAGGAATCCAACAATAATTCGGAGGCTGCAATAATGAAGGCACAACAGAATCAACATAGCATGGTTTTATTCCAGAGCATATTTACGGCAGTAATGATATTAACCATGATAATTGTGTTATTCATTAGCCCTTTTACCATGGGAACGCTACTGTCTTGTTTTGTTACAATATTATGCTTGACTTTTGATTATATAAAATGCTATAAATACATAGCTATTAATCAAATTGACTTTGGGTTGGTTTTTCAGTCTGAAGCGCTGCCAAAACACGGCAAAAACTTCAATGATGCGACCCGAGTACAGCACATCACACATATTTCAGCAGAGTCCTTGACAGGATGCTATACGTTCATCGAAAAATTAGTGAACAGCGGTGATGGTGAGATGCGTAGAATCACTTCGTACCTGTATGGGTAGCCTTGTAAACATAAGTTGACAAAAATAACTAATGATGCGAAAAGGTTTTTTTAGTTAACAGATGTTCACACATGCCTAGAATTGTTTCTGTACCACTTAGTTTAGAACAGCGAGAACGACTCATTTTTCTGGTCAAGCATGCAAAACATTGGCGTGAAAGGCAACGTGCCCAAACTATTCTCTGGCTTTCCGAAGGTAAAAGTGTTGCGGAAGTTGCCACTCTACAAGAACGTATCCCAGAAACCATAAGGCTACAACGCCGACGTTGGGAATTGTATGAGTTTGAATCGATTAAAGAAGGTCATCGCTCAGGTCGACCCAATACATTGATCTCAGACTATCAGGCGAAAATCCTAGATTGGGTCAATACAAGTCCACTCAATGCAGAACAAATCCGAGTCAAACTACATGAAGAATACGAAGTGTCCGTGTCTGTTGAAACCATTCGTAAGTTTTTACGTGATTCAGGTATGGTCTTCAAGCGTACCCGTCATAGCTTGAAAAAAAAGAGATCCGATTGCATTTGAACAAGCAACACAGCAGATTGAAGAATTACGAGAGCAAGCGGCACGTGGTGAAATTATATTAGGTTATGTTGATGAAACAGGATTTTCATCTACACCTGATAACCGCTATGCGTGGACAAAGATAGGTGATGTTCATGCGGTTGATGCAATAAGATTAAAACGAGTTAATGTCATGGGGTGTTTGCTTTCAACGGGGAAACTGGTGACTAGTTGTTTACAAGAGTCAGTGACAAGCACTTGGTTTTATGCATATTTAACTGGAATAGCTCAACAAGTAAAACAGACGTATAACCTTCCATTGGTTCTTATTGTTGATAATGCCTCGATTCATAGAAGTAAAAAGATGGCTGATTACAGAGAGCTACTTAAAACTAACTTTTCGACGAATCTGTATTTTATTCCAGCTTATAGCCCTGAGTTAAATCGAATCGAGATGGTATGGAAGCAGATGAAATATTATTGGCGAGATTTTCAAGTCATGACAGCTGACAAAATAGAGCAATGGGTGGAGAAAGTATCAAACCAATTCGGAAAAGAATACATGTTTACTTTTTAATGACAACTTACAGAGAAAGAGTAAATGACATTTTATGATTACGTTAAAGAAAACTTTATTAAATTTTTTTTTAAGTTATTCAATAAACAACGTCCTTATTTATTAAACACTAAATACTATCCAGAATATTTATCATTTAATGAATTTAATTTAAACAAAGAAAAAATCTTAGTTGAACTTTTAGATAATTTATCTAAAAAAAAATATTCTCCTCAACCATTACATCCTATTTTAATGGAAAAACCAGATGGTTCGTTAAGATTAATATGCGTTCCGTCAATACAAGATCGCATAATTCAAAAACTTATTTTAAAATATATAAAAGAAAAACATGAAAATAAATATATATTAGCTACTAATTATGACTTTTCATCTAAAATTAGTGAAGCTGGTGCAATATCTGCACGAATACAAGCTTTAAAATTAAGAAATAAATACTCGTATGTTCTTAAAACGGACATCTCAGCATTCTTCGATAATTTAAATCGTCAGTTAATCAAAAAAAATATTGAAGAAAAACTAGATATACCTGAATTAAACTTTCTATTAGAAAAAATTATCAAAGTTGATACTAGACTTAAAGAAACTGAATTAATTGGTGCTAAAGAAATAGATTTTTTAAAATCTAAAAGAGGAAAAGGCATTAGACAAGGTATGCCAATGTCATCATTCCTTGCATCCTTATATCTCTATGAATTTGATACTTTTATGAATCAAAAAAATATCCCTTATGTAAGATATGCAGATGATTTAGTTATATTTTGCTCATCTCGCCTAGAAGCTCTAAAATATTTAAATTTAGTAACTGAGGAATTAAAAAAAATTGATCTTGCAATCCCTCCTCTAAAAGACAAACTAAAAACTAAAATTGTTAAGAATCAGCCTATTGATTTTTTAGGTTTGGAATTCAGATCTAGCGGCAATAGATTTAAAGCTTATATACCTAATTCAATTTTTAAAACAATTAATAATAAATTAGATGTATATGATTCTTTAAATAAAAACCTTAAAAATAAAAAAGATTTTTCTGATGTAATTCAGGATATAAAATATATAACAAATGGATATAATTCGGCATTTTCAGATGCTTGTAATATGAGTGAACTTCAGGAGGAGATTAATAATAAGAAAATAGTGATTTTTTCAAAACTTTTAACATCTCTAGGTTTAGATATGGAACGTCTCAGTTCTCGTCAAAAGAAGTTTTTCTTTAGTCTATGATTTTCATATAGAATATTTCCATAAAAATAATTGTAGTTAAACTATAAAATAAAATCCTCTTAAATTAAGAGGATTTTATTAGATCTCTTGCATAAATCAAAAAATGATCTTCTTTTTGGTTGATATTTGCACTCCAGATTTCTTGGCATTCGTGCATAATCTGCGGATGAAATACATCGATTCAAACAAGCTTTCTGATCCTCAGTTCAAGCGATACACGGGCATCTCATGGTCAACCTTCTATTTGATGGTTGAGCAATTGCAGAGGCATGTCCCTACCAAAGGCAGACCGCCCAAGTTAAGCCTGGAGGATCAGGTTCTGCTCTGTCTGAGCTATTGGCGGGAATACCGAACCTTATTTCACGGGCACTGTTGCAAATAGAGATTTGAGTCGATGAAGTTCCCTTTAAAAAGTGCTTAGAGACCGAAAACCCTGTTGATTAGACACACTTCACCCTGAGGCTGACCATAATAAAATGACGATGCTTGTCCTT
>NZ_JBIUAT010000014.1:0-70343 GCF_044547685.1 Acinetobacter sp. NPDC052428 | reverse complement strand
TTGAGTTTGAAGCAATGTACTATGATAAGATTAACCCGTTAGGTCAGGTGGCCTAACTTAAATAAAAAAGTCTCCGACAAACCCGGTACGGTTCAATACTAATTTTGATGAATGGAAAGAATTAGTAGCTCAAATGAAATAAAAATTACTAATTAAAAACCCCGCACTTAGCGGGGTTTTTACTTAACCAAAATTTAGATTAAGCATTTTCACGCGCAATCGCACGGTAACCAATATCTTTACGGTATTGAACGCCGTCGAATGTCACTTTTTTGCAAAGTTCTAAAGCTTTTGCTTGTGCTTCACCAATGGTATTACCCAGTGCAGTCACGCAAAGTACACGACCACCAGCAGTCACGATCTCACCATTTTCATTGGCTTTAGTACCTGCATGGAACACTTTCGCATCTGCCATTTCAGTGTCTAAACCTGAAATCACATCACCATTGCTAGACGTTTCAGGATAGCCACGTGACGCAAGTACGATACCGACAGTCTTGCGCTCATCCCATTCAGCTTCCGCAGGTAAGTTACCAGCAATACCAGCTTCAACCAAATCAACTAAAGATGATTTTAAACGCATCATGATTGGTTGAGTTTCAGGGTCACCAAAACGGCAGTTAAACTCGATCACTTTAGGTTGACCTTGTTCATCAATCATCAAGCCTGCGTATAAGAAACCTGTGTAAACATGACCATCTGCTTTCATGCCGTCAACAGTCGGACGCATCACTTCTTTCATGGTTTTTTCAAATACGTCAGCCGTCACAACAGGCGCAGGAGAGTACGCACCCATACCGCCGGTGTTCGGACCTTGGTCGCCTTCAAAAATACGCTTATGGTCTTGAGATGTTGCCATTGGCAAGATGTTGTCGCCATCAATCATACAAATGAAAGATGCTTCTTCACCTGCAAGGAATTCTTCGATCACAACACGAGAACCTGCATCACCAAATTTATTGCCTGCAAGCATGTCATCAATCGCATCAAATGCTTCTTGATTGGTCATCGCAACGATTACGCCTTTACCCGCAGCAAGACCGTCAGCCTTGATCACAATTGGCGCGCCATTTTTCTCAACAAATGCTTTAGCCGCATCTACTTCAGTAAATACGTCATAGAAAGCAGTTGGAATGTTGTGACGTTTTAAGAAGTGCTTTGCAAATGCTTTAGAGCCTTCAAGCTGTGCAGCAAATTGAGTAGGACCCCAAATTTTTACACCTGCTTCACGGCAAGCATCAACGACACCATTCACAAGTGGGGCTTCTGGGCCCACGATAATTAAATCAATTGCATTGTTTTTTGCGAAATCGATAATCGCAGCATTGTCTAAAATGCTTAAATTTACGTTTTCACATTTATTTTCAGTGGCTGTACCTGCGTTGCCCGGAGCAACAAAGACTTTAGCGACTTTATCGTCTTGTGCGATTTTCCATGCCAATGCATGTTCACGACCGCCATTACCCAAAACTAAAATATTCATTAAAAAAAATCCTTCTGAAATAGAATCCCCCTAAATCCCCCTTTGATAAAAGGGGGACTCCCTTCGCTCTACTATGATATAGAAAACCCTCCTTTATTAAGGAGGGCTAGGGAGGATTTAAAATTAATTAGTGACGGAAGTGACGCATACCAGTGAACACCATTGCAATACCAGCTTCGTCAGCCGCAGCAATCGTTTCTTCATCACGCATAGAACCACCCGGTTGGATAATGCATTTGATACCCGCTTTCGCAGCGTTATCAATACCATCACGGAATGGGAAGAATGCGTCAGATGCCATTACCGCACCTTCAACTATTAAGCCAGCATGTTCAGCTTTGATTGCAGCAATACGAGCTGAGTTTACACGGCTCATTTGGCCAGCGCCGACACCAATGGTTTGACGGTTTTTAGCATACACAATCGCGTTAGATTTTACGTATTTCGCTACTTTCCAAGCGAAGATCATGTCATCGATTTCTTGTTCAGTCGGCGCACGTTTGGTGACTACTTTAAGATCATCTTTAGTGATCATGCCCAAGTCTTGATCTTGAACTAACAAACCACCGTTTACGCGTTTGTAGTCAAGTTGCGATTGACGCGCATCGATTGCTGGAAGTTCGCCACATACAAGTACGCGTACGTTTTTCTTCGCGCCTGTTACTTCAAGAACGCCTTCAGCAACGCTCGGTGCAATGATCACTTCAACGAATTGACGATCTACAATCGCTTGTGCAGTTGCAACGTCTAATTCACGGTTGAATGCAATGATGCCACCGAAAGCAGATTCAGGATCTGTTGCATACGCAAGATCATAAGCTGCTTGAATACCGTCTAAAGATACTGCAACGCCACATGGGTTAGCGTGTTTAACGATCACACAAGCAGGCTTCGCAAATGATTTCACACATTCAAGTGCTGCATCAGTATCTGCGATGTTGTTATAAGAGAGTTCTTTACCTTGAAGCTGTTTCGCTGTTGAAACAGAAGCTTCAGTCGCTGTGTCTTCTACATAGAATGCAGCAGCTTGATGCGGGTTTTCACCGTAACGAAGGTCTTGAACTTTGTTCAATTGAGTATTGAAAGTACGTGCAAATTTGTCTGCCTGACCTTCTTCTTTACCTACGCGAGCGCCTAAGTAAGATGCGATCATGCCGTCATATTGAGCAGTATGTTCAAATGCTTTTACTGCTAGGTCAAAACGAGTTGCATGAGATAAAGCACCCTCAGCTTTAAGCTCGGCAACGACAGTTGCATAGTCAGAAGCATTTACGATGATACCGACTGATGCATGGTTTTTTGCTGCAGCACGAACCATGGTAGGACCACCGATGTCGATGTTTTCGATAGCATCAGCAAGTGAACAGTTTGGTTTTGCTACCGTTGCAGCAAATGGATAAAGGTTTACAACGACTAAATCAATAGCATCAATGTTGTGTTCAGCCATCACAGCTTCGTCTAGACCACGACGAGCCAGGATACCCCCATGAATTTTTGGATGTAGTGTTTTTACACGGCCGTCCATCATCTCTGGAAAACCTGTATGCTCCGAAACTTCAACTACAGCCACATTATTGTCTTTCAACAATTTGTAGGTACCACCTGTAGATAAAATTTCTACCCCTAGAGCAGCAAGTTCTTGTGCAAATTCAACAATACCAGTCTTGTCAGACACAGAGATTAAAGCGCGTTTAATAGTCATGATCTTCGTCACAGTTTTCAAGGAACAGAATAAAACAAAATCAGCAATTTACAGGTTAAAAAAAATGCCTGCGGAAGCCGCAAGCATTTTATCATTTATTCACTCATTAAACCGTGAGCTTTTAACTTTTTACGTAAAGTACCACGGTTGAGTCCGAGAATCTCGGCAGCACGTGTTTGGTTACCACGTGTATATTCTAGAACTACAGATAGAAGAGGTTTCTCCATTTCTGCTAGCACCATGTCGTATACCTGAGATGGTTGCTCGCCCTGCAGTTGTGCAAAATAGTGGCGAACTGCGCGATCTACGTGGATACGTAAAGCAACATCAGATTGTGCAGTAAAAATAGGAGATTTGCTATTCATGCGAATTAATCCGAAAAACAAATATCACTTGGGTAAAGTGATATATAAAAGTGGTCTAGAAATTGAAATGAACTCCATTTTAGATCCTAAAACGGAAGTTCTAAAACTTAGTCATTACATTGAGCCTGTAGCTTGACACATCTCTGCGATTTGGTCGAAAAATAAGCGTAACAATAGTTAAAGTTTTGTTACTGACCAAAATCAAAACAAAAAAATCTGCACGATACGCAATAAATTTTATAGCGCATTAGGCAAGACTGTATTTGTTGTGAAAAAGTCGCGAGGAGTTGCAGCACATAGCTTTCGTGGCGCGTATCATACCATTGTCTAAGCAAAAGTGAGCAAGAAAACTGCATTTTTTTTAACTTTTTTTAATTTTTTAATGCTTTCTCAGCAGATTAGGGGCGAATTATTTCCAAAGTATAGCGATCAAAGCTTTTACGATCGACTGGAAGCTTAAATTTGAATTTAAACGGGCTGTTTTTTGGGATGCGCTGAATATTGACCAGACTTTCAATCAGGTACTCTTCGGAGGACAGGTTATAAGTTGCAATCACTTCACCGCGATGTTCCAGATTGATTCTTAAAATCGGTAAGGCCAGGCTACGGTCATGAAAATTGATCAGCTCACCGCTAAACTCAGCTTCATTATTACCGGTTGCCTTAATTTTGACTTTATTGGCCTGAATTAATGTGTAGTATTTTTCCAGATTGGAACAATTAAACACTTCACAGGCACTGTTAAAGGCCAGACTCATGACATGACTGTTTTTGATGTATTGTGGATTGAACCAAAAAAATTGAAACAGCAACAGGCTGAATAGCGAGAGATTGAGTAAACTCCAGCCTATATAGTACATTGGCCCGCGTTTAGTCTGCTTTTCTGCCTGATCTTCCCAGTTCATACTCGGCAGAACTGAAATCGGCTCGGTACTGAAATAATTCAGGTTATTTAAATAGGTTTCCAGATCAATATTGGAATGTTCAACTTTTTTATCAAAAATCTGTAGCAGGCTATGACGATGCTGCTGATCCGTGTGATAAACACCTGAGTTATTTTGAGCATCAGTTTTGCTGAATTCGCTGGAGTTCGACTGAGCGTGAGACATTGAGGCGGTGACCGAATTCCGGGTTTCGGTCACCAAATGCGATAAGGCATTAAATGAAGTAGTACATTTGGGACAGCAAACCATACCCTGCGCAACGGTGAGTTGAGCAACTGTGACCTTATAGGTGGTGGAACAGGTAGGGCAATGGGTTCTTTTGTCACTCATGGATTATTTATAGGCTCATTCGTTCTTATGGCGTTTACCCGAGATACGGCACCAGTGCTCGTCTCGTTTTTCTACCTCTAATATATCAAAATAATTTGAGTAAATGCTAGTAACATCAGCAACTTGCTCTTCAATCACTCCGGCAAGTGCGAACTGTCCCTCAGATTTAATTAAAGTTGCGAACTCAGGAGCCAGCATCATCAGTGGTGCTGCCAGAATATTGGCAACAAAGACGTCAGCTTTGGTATTGCCGAGCTCATCTCTAAATTCTTCTGGCAGTCCGACATAAAGTTTGTCCAGTACGCCATTCAGTTCAGCATTTTGCTGAGTCGCCAGTACAGCTTGTGGATCGATATCAGTGGCATATGCTTTTTTCGCACCTAATAAGAGTGCAGCTACCGCGAGAATGCCTGAACCACAGCCATAATCGATAACAATTTTATCTTTCACATCAATCTTGCCCAGCCATTGTAAGCACAGGAAAGTTGAAGCGTGGGTGCCTGTTCCGAAAGCCAGACCTGGATCAAGCTTGATATTTACCGCATCGGCATCAGGTGCTTCCATCCACTCCGGTACGATCCAGTATTTATCAGCAATCTGAATTGGCTCATAGGCATCCATCCAGGTGCGTTCCCAAGCCTGATCTTCAATCAGTTCATGACGGATCGGAGCATCTGGCATTTGTGCACGAATAAAGGTTTCTAGTGCGGCAACATCGATTTCTTCGCCTTCTTCCTGCGCATAAATACCGGTCACAATCACTTTATTCCAGAGTGGTGTTTCACCTGGAAGTGGTTCCAGCAAATCCTGGTTTTCAGCATCATCCAGAGTCACACTCACTGCGCCTAGCGAGCTGAGTAATGTCTCAGTAAAATCAACCTGAGCCTGTTCAACCGTAATATGAATTTGTAACCACTTCACAGAAATAACCTTTATACATTTTTCAAAAAGCTATTGTAACGGAAGTTCAGACTCAACGCTGCTATCTTCTTGATCCATTCCCAAAATAAAAAGGATGCCTGAGGCATCCTTTGAACAGTTCCAGAGCTTATCTAATCCAGATTCGTTAAAGGTGTTTGCGCCGGGAGTGGTGCAAGCCGATTCAATAGACTGCCAAAAATTGCAGCAAAGATATACATAAAGATAGAATAAACCGCGGCTGGGATCGCCACAGCAGCACTGCCAATCACGGTCAGGGCAATAGTCATGGCGAGGGTGCTGTTATGAATGCCAATTTCAAATGCACTGGCACGGGCTTGAGCGCTATTAATGTTCAGTAGTCGTGGAATCAGATAACCAATACTCAGGCTCAGGATGCAGAATAAGGCAGTCGCCAGGCCAACCTGGGTCAGGTATTCGCCGATATTTGTGCGTTCTTTAATAAGTGTGGCAATAATAATCAGCACCAAAAAGCCAATGGAAAAAATCCGCAACGGCCGATTCAGTTTTGCTGTCACGCTTGGTGCATAGCGCCGAATCAGCATGCCAATTCCCACCGGAATCAGGATGATCGCAAAGACTTGCAGAATCTTGCCGAATTGCAGGCCAACTTGCTGGCTATCCTGCATAAAATGCATGATCGAAAAATTAATAATTAAAGGTAAGGTAATTGCTGCGATGACTGAGTTGATAGCAGTCAAAGTGATATTGAGGGCTAAGTCACCTTTAAACAGATAGCTAAACAGGTTGGCCGTTGCACCCCCGGGCGAAGCCGCCAGGAGCATCAACCCGACCGAGAGCAATGGGGTTAAAGCGAATAGTTTGCAAAGCAAAAAGGCAATGCCAACCAGAACAACCAGTTGGCAGAACAATGCTATAAATACGGCTTTGGGGTGGCGAGTGACACGGCTAAAGTCCCGAGGTGTCAGTTCAAGGCCCAGTCCCATCATGATGATTGCAAGTGCCAGCGGCAGTAATATCGTTATAAGGCCAGAATCCATCTGTATGCTCCTTGTCGAAAATTGTTTTAATACTTCTGATTTTCTTTAGAAAAGCATACAGCCTTATAGCAGAATCAGCCAAATAAATTACAAATCTGATAAACGACTTTTATTGCTATACACCACTTGCTGGCGACTAATCAGCACACCGAAAATAGTGGCGAAACTGTACATGAAAATTGTATAAATGCCTGCAGGAATAGCCATCGTGACATTATTTAAGACCGATATCGCAATCGTCAGCGCAATGGCAGTGTTATGAATGCCAATTTCAAAGGTACAGGCGCGTGCCATTTTCTCTGGAATACCCATGAGTAAAGGAATGCAATAGCCAATAAACAGGCTGGAAAAACATAAAATCGCAGTTGCTGCACCAATATTGGCAAAGTATTCGACCAAATTCGAACGTTCTCTGAAAATGGCGAATATCAATAGGATGGTTAGGAAACCGATAGAGAGTAAGCGCATGGGCCTGCTGACAGTAATTGACAGGTTTGGAAATTTGGCCCGAAGCAGCATACCCATGATCACGGGAATCAAGGTAATTAAAAACACCTGCACAATCTTTTCAACTGGAAAAGTCACGTTTGAGTCATGACTCATAAAGTAGTGTAAGGATAGATTGATAATAAAGGGCAGGGTAAAAATAGAGATGATGGTATTAATGGCGGTTAGAGTAATATTCAGTGCCACATCACCTTTATATATGTAGCTAAACAGGTTCGCGGTTGGGCCGCCAGGTGAGGCGGCTAGCAACATCAGACCTACAGCAAGCAAAGCGGGCAAGTCCAAAATCAGACAAATAAAAAAAGCAATGCTGGGTAACAGTACTAACTGCGCAAATAAAGTAATAAAAATGACTTTAGGATAGCGACTTAAGCGCAGGAAATCTTTGATGGTGAGTTCTAGCCCCAGCCCCATCATCATGATTGCCAATGTAATTGGCAAAAAAACGCTAAAAAACCCCGAATCCATGAATTTGCCTTTTTATTATACATTTATAGATATATTTTGAGTTTAGCCTAGATGAATAAATAAGCAATAAAAAACGGGCAAAATGCAGTCACTTTGCCCGTCAAAGCTTTTACTTGAAATCTAAACTATTTAGATATATATCGGCTACATACCTGGCTGGCCTTGCATTGGTGAGTCAGGCTGTGCTGGCTGGTTCATCTGATGCTCTGCATTGGTTGGCTTTGCATCGGTGGCTGCATTGGCTGACTTTGCATCTGAGATTGTCCCTGAGGGCGTGGTGGCATAAAGCCTAATGCACATTTACCTTTGACTTCGGCACCATTAATGGTGGCAGTGGTTGCACCACTGTTGCCGCTACAAGTACTCATGAGTTCGGCTTCATCGCCTTTGATTGAAGCGTTTTTGGATGAAGCGAAAAACTGCGGTTCACAGGTACCATTCCAGATAATGCCGCGATGGGCAAAACTGACTTGTGCACCTTGGGATTTGCCTTTACAAACCTGTTGGTACTTTTGTGCATTATAAATGGTTTCGACCTTATCATTCGCTGATGCAGCAAATGGCGCAAAACATAAACCACATAGAACGGTTGAGAGGAAAATATTCTTATTCATCTTTTATACCTTTGTTTGTAATGTAACCAACATATAGATTAAAAAATGCGCGAGATTAAACAATGCAAATCGAGTAAATTTCTCAGCTTATATGTTTAATTTATATAGTTCCTCTGCAAAGTTAAATTACAGTGCTTTATTGTTATGCGAGTTAAGTGCGATTTATCTCAGGATAAATTCAACTGAATTTGTCTACTTTAGAGTGAAATTTGCTATAATGCTCAGCTATTCTTTTTTATCTATCAATTACCACTATGCATTATCCTAAAGTATACGATGTCATTGTTATCGGTGGCGGTCACGCCGGTACGGAAGCGGCTCTGGCTGCAGCGCGTATGGGTCGACAGACTTTACTCTTAACTCATAACATTGAGACTTTAGGGCAGATGAGCTGTAACCCGGCCATCGGTGGTATTGGTAAATCGCATTTGGTGCGTGAAATTGATGCCTTGGGCGGTGCGATGGCACTGGCTGCCGATAAAGGCGGTATTCAATTCCGTATTTTGAACTCGCGTAAAGGTGCTGCAGTACGTGCAACACGTGCGCAGGCGGACCGTGTACGTTATAAGGCGGCTATTCGCGAAACATTAGAAAACCAAGCAAACCTTGATATCTTCCAGCAAGCAGCAGACGACCTAATTGTTGAAGGCGATACTGTTAAAGGTGTGGTTACCCAAATGGGTATCCGTTTTGATGCCAAAACTGTGGTGCTGACAGCAGGTACTTTCCTAGGTGGTGTCATCCACGTCGGTCTGGAGAAATCTAGCGGTGGTCGTGCCGGTGATCCGCCGTCAATTTCCTTGGCACATCGTTTACGTGAATTAAACTTGCCAGTAGGTCGTTTAAAAACAGGTACACCACCACGTATTGACGCGCGTTCAGTGGATTTCTCTGTGATGACACCACAGCCGGGTGATTTCCCATCTCCGACCATGTCATTCATGGGGGATGTGTCTATGCACCCTGAACAGGTGAATTGCTATATCACGCATACCAATGAACGCACGCATGAAATCATTCGTGGCGGTTTAGACCGTTCACCGATGTACACGGGTGTGATCGAAGGTGTTGGGCCACGTTACTGCCCATCGATTGAAGATAAGATTCACCGTTTTGCCGATAAAGATTCTCACCAAGTCTTCTTGGAGCCTGAAGGCTTGGATACACATGAGCTTTATCCAAATGGTATTTCGACTTCTTTACCGTTCGACGTTCAGTTTGAACTGGTTCGCTCGATCCGTGGTATGGAAAATGCGCACATTCTTCGTCCGGGCTATGCCATTGAATACGATTACTTCAACCCACAAGCGTTGAAATTTACCCTTGAAACCAAAGCAATTAATAACTTGTATTTCGCCGGTCAAATCAACGGTACAACCGGTTATGAAGAAGCGGGTGCGCAAGGTTTGCTTGCAGGCTTGAACGCGGCACGTCGTGCCTGGGATCAGGAACAGTGGACACCAAAACGTGATGAAGCGTACATGGGCGTTCTGGTCGATGACCTGATCACATTAGGTACCAAAGAACCGTACCGCATGTTTACCTCACGTGCCGAATACCGTTTGATGCTGCGTGAAGATAATGCAGATCAGCGTTTAACAGCAATTGGTCGCGAAATGGGTCTGGTGGATGACGCGCGTTGGGCGGTGTACTGTGAAAAAATGGAAGCAGTAGAAAAAGAAACGGGCCGTTTGCAACACCTGTGGGCTGCACCAAATAATCCTATGGGCAAGAAATTCGTTGAAATGACAGGTGCAGATCTGTCTAAAGAGTGTTCGGCGATTGATTTGTTGAAACGTCCAAACATTTCATTTGCTCAAATTGCAGAGTTAACGAATTCTGAAGTATCGCCATTTGTTGGTGAGCAAATTGAAATTGCAGTGAAATATGCGGGTTATATTAACCGTCAGCATGAAGACGTGGCACAAATGAAACGTCTTGAAGAAACCCGTATTCCTGCGGATTTTGATTATGACATCGTGTCGGGTCTGTCCCGTGAAATTACCTTGAAACTGAAAGATGTTCGTCCTGAAACATTGGCGCAAGCCAGTCGTATTCCGGGTGTAACGCCTGCAGCAGTTCAACTGGTGATGATTACAATTCGTAAGAATGCACAAGCAAAGAAATCTGCTTAAGATTTTGCGCTAGAAAAGCCCGCGTTAAGCGGGCTTTTTATCGACTTATAGTTTTGTATAAGTTTTGACTATCATTGAATTAAAAATAACTACTATTAAATTAAGTCATTGATAAATATATATAATAAGTATTATTAAGATGTATTAAGTCTATAAATACAATCTTTTAGGTCTAATTTAGATGATATTTACACATGCTGATGTGCTTAAACCCGACTATTGTCGTGCTATTTCTCTATCAAGATTAGGTTAAGAATAATGCAACGGATCGTCAGACTATCAAACGGTTTGTGAATTATTGATGGAGATCAGTCATGGCACAGCCATACAGCGGAAAAGCCCAAAAAATATTAACGATATTCTTATGTTTCTGGGTCGCATTTTTTGAAGGTTTTGACCTTCAAGCTCCCGGGATTGCGGCGAAAGGAATTGCAGCAAGCTTTAGTTTAGATCAAATCCAAATGGGCTATGTATTTAGTCTGGGTGTCTTTGGAATGCTATTTGGCGCATTCTTTGGCGGACGTATCGCGGACTATTTGGGACAAAAGAAAGTCCTGATGCTCTCTGTGACTATTTTTGGTCTGTTTATGTCGCTGACTGCAATTGCGCCCAGCATCGAAGTTTTATATGCAGCGCGTTTCTTTACCGGTCTGGGTTTAGGCGCGGCAATGCCAACCATGATTTCAGTCGTCGGTGATGAAGCAACCGAAGCCAACCGTGGCAAGTTGAATAGTTTGATGTATTGTGGTTTACCGGTAGGGGCGATCTTTGTTGCTGGTCTGGCCATGCTGCTTCCGGAGATTCAATGGCAAACCTTGTTCCTGATTGGGGGATTAACACCTTTAGCACTGATTCCATTGATGGCGTTTATTCTTAAAGATAAGCTTAAGGTAAATGCGGAGGTACAGGTCTCTGGTGAAGCTGTGCCGGGCATGGCTGAAGTTTTGTTCAAGCAGCGCCAGTATAAAAATACAGTACCTCTTTGGGTCGGTTTCTTTTTTACCTTAATGATCAATTATATTTTGATCAGCTGGTTACCTAACTTGCTTATGGAACAAGGTTTACAGAAACAACAGGCATTTCTGGTGATGTTGGTGTTCCAGGCAGGCGCTGTCATTGGAACCTTGAGTCTGGGTTACTTACTGGATCGTTTAAAGCTCTGGCAAATGGCGACTATCATTTATAGTGGCTTGTTTGTTGCCTTGGTATTGTTATTCACCACAACTTCTATTCCGTTATTGATTTTGGCGGGAGTCATGGGTGGCCTTTTCTCTACAGGTGGCCAATCGATTCTATATGGGATCTCACCGATTTTTTACTCAGGCGCGGGTAAAGTCACCGGTGTGGGGAGTGCGATCTCTCTAGGGCGTTTAGGGGCGATGACTGGACCATTATTAACTGGAAAAATTCTGGCATTAGGTTTGGGCACCACTGGTATTCTTGTGGCAAGTTTGCCAGCAGTGGTCATATCGGCAGTCGCGGTTACCGCACTATCACGCTATAAGGCTGCGCATAAATAATCCAGCATTGACGCCTATCAATATAAAAAAAGGGAATCTGAAGACTCCCTTTTTTATCGTCGAGACTTTTAATTGAATAAAGTCAGTCCATAAAATTTGCTAAAATATACGAATAGTAAACAGATTGATTTTTATATGGCTTATCAACTTATTCCACTCTCGATTCAGGCCACTGATAATATTGCCTGTCCACATTGTCAGCACAACGTGATTGATTGGGCAGAAGAGCAGTATGTGCAACCTTGTGAACATACCCTGTTTATTGCCATGGATATTGGCTTTGAATATATGACGGATGAATTCGAGCACAGCATGCCGCGTTCTGTAGATGATCTGCATGCCAATGATGATCAGGTGAATATGCTGGATGAAATCACCCAAGCGACTTATTCAAATTATCTGATATATAAGTCTGATCTGGGCATAGATGGGTATTTCCGCTATGTGGGTTTTACTGCATAAATCATCATCAATAAAAAAGCGCCAATCGGCGCTTTTTTATATGGAAAGATTAACTTTCTATTTCTTCTTCGATTTCATCATCCGTAGTATCCATGCCCAATTCTTTAAGCTTGCGCGTTAAAGTGTTGCGACCCCAACCTAAAAGTTCTGCGGCATGACGTTTACGGCCACGGGTTTGTTGCAAGGCTGCATTGATCAAGGTGCGTTCAAACATCGGCGTCGCAACATCCAGAAGTTTCATTTCACCATTTTTGAGTTTCTGCATCGCCCATTGACCCAGCAATTCATCCCAGTGATGCGGTGCGATCTGGTTCAGCGTTGGAATTGGCGCACCCGGATCCTGCTGATGAATTGGGATTTGTTTCAGTTCAGGTGGCAAGTCTTCCGGATAGACTTCACGACCTGTGATCATGACAGTCAGCCAGCGACAGGTGTTCTCAAGTTGACGCACGTTACCTTGCCACGGCAATTTCTGCATATATTCCTGGGTTTCAGGACGCAGAATCTTTGGATTGACCCCAAGTTCCTTGCCGGCACGTGCCAGAAAATGCTGCGCCAGCATCGGAATATCTTCACTACGATGTGCCAGTTTTGGAATATGAATACGAATTACATTCAGGCGATGATACAAGTCTTCACGGAAGCGACCATCATGAACCAGTTTTTCCAGATCCTGATGGGTCGCTGCCACGATACGTACATCAACCTTAACCGGAATATGACCGCCAACACGGTAGAACTCACCGTCTGCCAAAACGCGCAGTAAACGTGTTTGCGTTTCAAATGGCATATCGCCAATTTCATCTAAAAACAGCGTGCCGCCATTGGCCTGTTCAAAACGACCTTGGCGCTGGGTATTAGCACCGGTAAATGCACCTTTCTCATGGCCAAAGAGTTCGGTTTCGATCAGGTCTTTTGGAATCGCCGCCATATTGAGGGCAATAAAAGGTTTTGAACTGCGTGGTGAATGACGATGCAGGGCATGCGCCACCAGTTCTTTACCTGTACCAGACTCACCATTAATCAACACGGTAATATGCGATTGTGATAAACGGCCAATGGCACGAAACACTTCCTGCATGGCAGGCGATTCACCAATAATTTCGGTAGATTGAATTGGTGGAGCCGCTTTTGCTGATTCTTGTTGCTGTAGCTTGGTGATATGTAAAATTGCACGATTTACCAGCGCCAGTGCTTCATCAATATCAAAAGGCTTAGGCAGATATTCAAAAGCACCAGTTTGATAGCTAGAAACAGCCGATTCTAAGTCTGAATGCGCCGTCATAATAATGACAGGTAGGTCAGGATAACTGTGTTTAACCTTGCCCAGGAAGGTAAGTCCATCAATACCCGGCATGCGGATATCGGTCAAAATCACATCGGGTGCCTCCAGACTCAGTTGGTCTAGTGCAGATTGTGCTTCTTCAAAACTGGTCACATCCAGACCTTCCTCTTTAAAGGTCTTTTCCAGTACCCAGCGCATGGCGCGATCGTCATCAATCACCCATATTTTATTTCGCGACATGATTCGACTCCCAAGGTAAATATAAGCTAAAGACGGTTTTTCCAGCCACGGACTGACACTCGATCATGCCGTTGTGCTGATGAATAATATTTTGAGCAATACTGAGGCCCAGTCCGGTACCTTTTGCGCGACTGGTGACCAGCGGATAAAACACCGATTCGATAATCTCTTCCGGCACACCTGGACCGTTGTCTTCAATATCAATCCTTACTACAGAGCGGTGAATCACCCCGTTAATGGTAAAGAGACGCTGAATCCGGGTTCTTAAAATCAGTTCCGGTTGATGTTCGACAAAGAACTCCTTGTTCTCGGTCATGGCCTGTACGGCATTGGCGCAAATATTCAAAATGACCTGAATCAATTGGTCGCGGTCTGCCAGAACTTCCGGTAAGGACAGGTCGTAATCCCGGGTAATCTTGATTTTCTTTTTGGTCTGATTGGCAATCAGTGAACGCACCCGTTCCAGAGGTTCATGCACATTGACCAGTTCATAGCTCGGAAGCTGGCGTGAACCGAGCATGGTATCGGCCAGATTTCTGAGTCGATCCACTTCGCTAATAATAATGTCGGTAAATTCTTTGTATTGTGGATCATTCAAACTGCGTGCCAGGAGTTGAGTCGCCCCGCGAATGCCACCCAAGGGATTCTTGATTTCATGCGCAACACCGCGAATCAGCTGACGCGCTACCTGATGCTGTTGCAGCAGATTTTCTTCACGAGAGATTTTTAACATGCGATCGCGAGGATTGAGTTCGATGAGCAGTAGCGGATGATAAGGTTTGCCCAGATTTAGCTGAGAAACAGTGTAGTCAACATGAATGTCTTTAAAGTTGACCAGAATAGTGGCTTCGCGGCGTGTATAAGGCTGTCCCGTAGTTAAAGTATTATTCAGGGCTTCTTCGGTATTAAACTCATCTGTCGGGTTTTGCAAAATATTGAGCACGGATGTGCCGCTCGCGCGGAATAAGCTCACATCAAATAAGGCTTCACAGGCAGAATTCAGATAATAAATATTAAGATCGCGGTCTATCAATAAGATACACGTGGTCATATTGTCCACTAAAGCACGATAGTCGATCGGAATAATTTGATCCATTTGCGGGTTTGTTCCTGTATTAAAATGGCGCAATGGCATCTTCATAAAGCAATTTAATCAATTTTAAGTTCTGATTTGATGCAAGATGCACGCCAACTTTTATGACGAGAGATTATTTATTGCGATGAAATGCAGAAATGTGACAGAGCAACACAATTCATCTTAGATATAGCGGATTAAATTGAGGCTGTAAATCTAAAATGATTCATTTTGGTGCATGAGTGGGTATGTTGAATATTTTATGGCAATATTTTAGTGCATGATGCAAAGAGTCAGGTTTTCAACTATTTTTATGATGCGAAAAGACATACAATACGCGCATTCTAGTAGAGCGAAAATTCATGAAGTCCCCCAAAGTCGGTTTTGTATCTTTAGGTTGTCCTAAGGCATTGGTAGATTCTGAACGTATTTTAACCCAGTTAAAGACTGAAGGTTATGACGTCGCTTCGGATTATGACGGTGCTGATTTAGTTGTAGTAAATACCTGTGGTTTCATTGAATCCGCAGTGCAAGAGTCGCTAGATGCGATTGGTGAGGCGATGAGCGCGAATGGTCGCGTGATCGTAACAGGTTGTCTAGGTAAAGACGAAGACAAGATTCGCCAAATGCATCCCAATGTCCTGAAAGTGACAGGTGCAGCGGCATATAAAGAAGTTATGGATGCGGTTCATCAATACGTGCCTGAGCCGCCAAAACACAATCCATTTATTGATCTGGTTCCAGAGCAAGGCATCCGCCTGACGCCAAAACACTATGCTTATTTGAAAATATCTGAAGGCTGCAACCATCGTTGTACCTTCTGTATTATTCCAAGCATGCGTGGCGATCTGGTTTCACGTCCAGTTGGTTCTGTGCTTGAAGAAGCTGCAGCGCTGAAACGTGCCGGTGTAAAAGAAGTACTCGTGATCTCCCAGGATACTTCTGCTTATGGCCTGGACACGAAATACAAGCTGGATTTCTGGAATGGTCAGCCGGTTAAAACCAAATTCTATGACATGTGTGAAGCATTGGGTCAGTTGGGAATCTGGGTACGTTTGCACTATGTTTACCCATATCCGCATGTGGATGCTGTGATTGACCTGATGGCACAAGGCAAAATCCTGCCTTATCTGGATATTCCATTCCAGCACGCGAGTCCAAAAATTCTCAAACTGATGAAACGACCTGCGCACAGTGAAAATACACTGGAGCGTTTGAAAATCTGGCGCGAGAAATGTCCTGATCTGGTGTTGCGTTCAACATTTGTGGTGGGCTTCCCGGGTGAAACTGAAGAAGACTTCCAGATGTTACTGGACTGGCTGAAAGAAGCCCAGCTGGATCGTGTGGGATGTTTTACCTATTCGCCAGTTGAAGGTGCGACAGCAAATGATTTGCCAGATCACGTTCCTGAAGAAATTAAACAAGAGCGTTATGAGCGTTTCATGCAGGTTCAGCAAGAAATCTCAGCAGCCAAACTCCAAAAACGTATCGGTCAAACCATGACTGTGCTGGTAGATGACCTGGAAGATGAATTCCCGGTAGCGGTTGCGCGTTCTTATGCAGATGCACCTGAAATTGATGGCAATGTTTTTGTTGAAGATATCGATAAAAGCGTCATTAAGGCAGGGGATTTACTTGAAGTCGAGATTACCGATGCAGATGAATACGATCTGTACGCAAAACTCATTTCAATCAAGTCTGCTTAAGATTTTGAATTAAAAAAAATTAAATTGAATACTTTGGAGTTTGATGATGTTGGATTCTAAAAAGCCACGCTTTGGTCGCATCCTGTTAAAGCTTTCTGGTGAAGCGCTGGCAGGCAATAAAGACATGGGGATCGATGCACAAGTGCTCGATCAGATGTCACTTTCTATTGCGCACCTCGTGGGTTTAGGCGTACAAGTAGGTATTGTTGTGGGTGGTGGTAACCTGTATCGCGGTAGCCAGCTACAAAAAGATGGTCTAGTTGGTCGTGTAACTGGCGACCAGATGGGTATGCTAGCAACAGTCATGAACGGTTTGGCACTTCGCGACGCTTTGGTGCGCCGTAATATTAAAACCCGTTTAATGTCTGCATTGCCAATTGGTGCCGTGGTTGAGTCTTACTCAAGCCGTGATGCAATCCGTCACCTGACTCAGGGTGAAGTGTGTGTATTCGTGGCAGGTACAGGTAATCCGTTCTTTACGACAGATACAGCTGCCTGTTTACGTGGTATTGAAATCGAATCAGACTTGATCTTGAAAGCGACCAAAGTTGATGGCGTATATAACAAAGATCCAAGCAAATATGATGATGCGGTTAAATATGACACATTGACTTTTGACCAGGTTCTGGACGAAAAGCTGGGTGTAATGGACTTAACTGCAATCTGTTTATGTCGTGATCACAACGTGCCGCTACAAGTATTCGATATGAATAAATCTGGCGCATTGCTTTCCGTTGTGATGGGTGAAAAAGAAGGGACTCACGTTACCAATTAATGACGTGAGCACCAAAGCACTTTATACTACACGCTAATTTAGTAATAACCTCTTTTCAAGAATTAAGTAAGGAAGATCATATGATTAACGATCTTAAAAAAGACAGCGAAGACCGTATGAACAAAACTCTAGAATCTCTAGAGCATGGTTTTGCAAAAGTTCGTACCGGTCGTGCGCATCCATCAATTTTAAATAACGTGATGGTTTCTTACTATGGTTCAGACGTTCCATTGAACCAGGTGGCAAACGTAGGTGTTGAAGATTCACGTACTTTGTTAATCCAGCCTTTCGAACGTTCAATGGTTTCTGCAATTGATAAAGCGATTCGTGAATCTGATTTGGGTCTAAACCCAATTACAGCAGATGCGATTCGTGTACCGATGGCTGCGTTGACTGAAGAAACACGTCGTGACATGCAAAAAGTTGCGCGTAATGAAGCAGAAAATGCCAAAGTAGCGATCCGTAATATTCGTCGTGATGTATTGGGCGATATCAAAGCTTTGTTGAAAGAAAAAGAAATTTCTGAAGATGAAGAGCGTCGTGCTGCTGACGAAATCCAGAAAATTACCGACAAATTTGTTGCTGAAGTTGACAAGCGCTTGGCTGCGAAAGAAGCTGAATTGATGAAGGTCTAATTCATCGATGACCGTTGCTGAAGAAAATCCCCGTCTTCCGAAACATGTTGCCATCATCATGGATGGCAACAATCGTTTTGCCAAAAAAAATCAGATGCAAAAAGGTGATGGACACCGTGAAGGAAAAACGGTTCTGGATCCGATTGTTGAACACTGTAAAAAAAGAAATATCCAGGCTTTAACTGTATTTGCCTTTTCAAGTGAAAACTGGAATCGTCCACAGTTTGAAGTTGAATTGCTCATGAAATTGCTGGTTGATACCATTCATGAACAATTGCCCCGCATGGAAAAATTCAATATTGCCTTACGCTTTATCGGTGATCGCAGCCGTTTGTCCCCAGAATTACAGGGACTTATGTTGCATGCCGAAGAAAGGACTGCTAATTTCAATAGTATGACACTCACTATTGCAATCAGTTATGGTGGTATGTGGGATATGGCACAAGCTGCACAGCGAATTGCCAACGATGTTTTAACAAATAAATTAGATCTTGATGCAATTAATACTGATGTATTTGGTCAATATGTCAGCCTCGGTGATTTACCTGCAGTTGATCTGCTGATTCGTACGGGTGGAGATTTCCGTCTGTCGAATTTCCTGTTGTGGCAGGCAGCCTATGCAGAGCTTTATTTCACTGAGACGCTATGGCCAGAATTTACCGTCGAAGAACTTGATGATGCACTTGCCGTATTTGGCGGACGTGAACGTCGTTTTGGTAAAACATCAGAACAGATTCATCAGGAAAAACTTGAGAATTAATACATGTTTGAGCGGATTATAACCGCATTGGTGTTGGTAGCAGTTGTACTGAGCTGTATGTTTGCTACCGAATCACATTATCCAATGTTTGTATTGATGGTTCTTGCTGCTGGGGTGGCCGGCTATGAGTGGTTTAAACTCATGCCGCGAAAATTTAAACATGTCATCAAACCTGTTGCTTGGGGATATGGAGTGCTCACTGCGGCACTTTCAGCTTTGGCATTGTATTTTGCCGAAGTTGCCTTATTGTTATGGGTAGCTTCTATAATTACCTGGTTGCTCAGTATTTACTGGGTTAAAACCTATCCTGAATATGATGGCTGGTATAACACTAGCCTACACGGAATCGGTGTAGTTCTGATTTCTGCTGCAGTTACTGCAATTTTCTCTGTCTGGCAAAGTTCACCGTGGTGGCTAATGTACCTGTTTCTACTGGTATGGGGCGCAGATAGTGGTGCATATTTTGTGGGTCGTAAACTCGGCAAGAAAAAGTTGGCGCCGAATGTTAGTCCTAACAAATCGGTAGAAGGACTTTACGGCGGTATCGTTACCTCAATGCTGATTGTAACGGCAGTTGCCTTGCTTTATCTGGATATGACCTGGCCAGAACTGACTTTATTCCTGATTTTATCTGTCGTTACGGTATTTAGTTCGGTACTGGGTGACCTGTTTGAATCCATGATCAAACGTCGTGCCGGTATTAAGGATTCAGGTCGAATTTTGCCAGGACATGGCGGAGTACTGGATCGTATTGATTCTTTGCTTGCTGCAGCTCCAATCTTTGCAGCAGGTATGGCTGTTTTAAAACTTATTGGTGTAGATTTATAAATGTCACAAGCAGTTTGTATACTGGGTGCTACAGGTTCCATTGGTCAAAGTACTTTAAAAATCTTGCAGCGACATCCTGAAGCATACTCGGTTTTTGCTGTGACCGCGCAAAGTCGTATCGAGGAGCTGGTTGAAATTTGCCGGCAATACCGTCCTAAAGTGGCGGTGGTGCCGGCTGAAAAAGTAGATGAACTCTCAAAACGACTCCAGCAACATCATTTGGCTAATATTGAAATTCTGCAAGATGAAGCCGGTTTAATTGCTGTGGCTGAACACGCTGATGTTGATATTGTGATGGCAGCAATCGTTGGTGCTGCAGGATTATTGCCGACATTGGCTGCTGTGAAAGCGGGTAAACGCGTACTGTTGGCCAATAAAGAAGCTTTGGTGATGTCGGGTGACATCATGATGCAGGCAGCGCGCGATCATGGGGCATTACTGCTTCCCGTTGACTCTGAACATAACGCGATTTTCCAATGTCTGCCACAGCATTATTTTGAGGCAGAGCGTCATGGCAAGCCCAAACTGGGTGTATCCCAGATTCTGCTGACCGCGTCGGGTGGGCCGTTTCTGAACCATAGCATGCAGCAACTTGAAGAGGTCACACCTGCCCAAGCTTGCAAGCATCCTAACTGGTCCATGGGTCAAAAAATTTCAGTCGATTCTGCTACCTTGATGAATAAAGGTTTAGAATTGATCGAAGCCTGCCATTTGTTTGCAGTTCAAGAACAATTTGTTACAGTTGTTGTGCATCCACAGAGTATTATTCACTCCATGGTTCAATACGTTGATGGTTCGACCTTGGCACAAATGGGTAATCCAGATATGGGCACACCTATTGCACATGCTTTGGCATGGCCTGAGCGTATTAGTACGCATGTGGCGCCACTGGATCTGTTTATGCATTCACAACTTAATTTTCAAGAACCGGATATGCTCCGTTTCCCTGCATTAAAACTGGCCCGTCAGGCCATGCAGAGTGGCGGAATTGCACCTACGATTTTAAATGCGGCCAATGAAATTGCAGTTGCTGCATTTTTAAATCAACAGATCAGATTTACCCAAATTCCTCAGGTAGTTGAGCATGTCCTAAATCAGATGGACAATCAACCTGCACATGATCTGGAGGCTATCTTGCAAGCAGATCAAATGGCACGAGGTTTATCACAGCAATACGTTGTGAATAAAGGAAGTTAAGATATGAATGCCTTGTTTATGATTGCCGCTGCAATTCTCTTACTCGGTCCCTTAATTGCGATTCACGAGTTCGGTCACTATATTGTGGCGCGTAAACTGGGCGTTAAAGTATTGGTTTATTCCATTGGATTTGGACCAACATTATTAAAATGGACCTCGAAAAAATCCGGAATTCAGTATCAATTGTCTGCCTTGCCTTTGGGTGGCTATGTCAAGATGCTGGATGAACGTGAAGGTAATGTCGCTGAAGAGGACTTACCCAAAGCTTTTAATCGTCAGCATCCGTGGAAACGGATCGCCATTGTGGCAGCGGGTCCATTGATCAACCTGATTTTTGCAGTTCTTCTGTTCTGGGTGTTATTTTTACCGGCACAAGAACAGCTGAATACCCGGGTGGGCAAAGTTTTACCAAATACACCTGCTGCCACCGTACAAATGCAGCCGGGCGACAAAATTGTGGCCGTGGATGGGACGAAGGTAGAAACCTGGGAAAAGCTCAGTTATGCCTTAGTGGATCGTGTTGGTGAAACTGGCGTGGTTTCTATTCAGGCAGATCGCGCTGGTGAAAACAAATTGTTCCAGTTGCCGATTCAAAACTATTTAAAAGATCAAAGTCAATCGCCACTAGAAAGCCTGGGTTTCTTGCCTTATCGGCCAGAAATTCCGGCAGTGATCAGCAAACTGAGTGAAGATGGTGCAGCCATCCGTCAAGGTTTGAAAGAAGGCGACAAGATTCTGGCTATTGACGGCGTTCAGATGAAAGACTGGTTTGATGTCGTACAGGTGGTGCAGGCATCTCCAGAAAAATTGCTCAAAATGGATGTACTACGCGCAAATCAGGTGGTTCAGCTTGAAGTCATGCCGCAAGGAAAACGTGACAATATGGGCAAGGTGACCGGTATGCTGGGCGTACAAAGCGATCCGGGTAAAATGACCATTCCCGCAGAATATAAACAGACTATTCATTACTCGCCAGGCGAAGCACTGGTGATGGCATTTGATAAAACAGCACATTTATCTTCGATGATTCTGAACTCGATCGTCAAAATGGTACGTGGCCTGATTGGCCTGGATAATTTATCAGGTCCAATTACCATTGCCAAAGTGGCAGGACAAAGTGCAGAAATGGGCTGGGAAACTTTTATTTCCTTTATGGCGCTAATGAGTGTAAGTTTAGGAATATTAAATCTACTGCCTATTCCAATGCTTGATGGCGGACATCTGGTTTACTATTTTGTTGAATTAATTCGTGGTAAACCTGTTTCCGAACAAATACAATTGGTTGGGTTAAAAATTGGTATGGTACTGCTCGGCAGTATGATGCTTCTGGCATTATTTAATGATTTTATGCGTTTATAACAACGTAAATGGAATAAATTAACAGCGGAAAAGACTGGCATGCAGCACACACATTTATTTATGCCTCTGGCACTCGTTAGTGCAATGGCAGTAGCACAACAAGTATATGCAGCAGATGAATTCATTGTACAAGATATAAAATTTGATGGATTAGTACGTTTAACTCCTGACAATGTGTATGGCCTAGTGCCAATTAACAGTGGTGATCGGGTCAATGATCCAATCATTGCCAATGCAATTCGTAGCATGTATGCATCAGGCCTGTTTGATGACATTAAAGCCGTTCAGCAGGGCAATACTTTGGTTTTCCAAGTGGTTGAACGCCCGGTCATTTCGAAAATCGAATTGAAAGGCAATAAGCTGATTCCTAAGGAGGCACTTGAAGAAGGCCTGAAAAAAATGGGTCTGGCTGAAGGTGAAGTGTTGAAAAAATCAGCACTGCAAACCATTGAAACTGAACTTGAACAGCAATACATGCAGCAAGGTCGTTATGATGCCGATATTACGGTCACCACGACGCCTCGACCAAATAACCGTGTTGAATTGCTGATTGATTTTATTGAAGGTAAAGCGGCCAAAGTTTTCGATATCAATATTATCGGGAATACTGTATTTAAAGAGTCTGATATTAAGCAGGCTTTTGCCGTAAAAGAAAGTGGCTGGAGTTCGGTCATTTCGCGTAATGACCGTTATGCACGTGAAAAGATGGCGGCAAGCCTGGAAGCTTTGCGTGCCATGTATCTAAATCGCGGTTATATCAACTTTAATATTACCAATTCCAGCCTGAACTTAAGTGAAGATAAAAAGAATGTTTTTATCGAAGTTTCTGTGGATGAAGGCGAGCAATTTAAATTTGGTCAAACCAAATATTTAGGTGATGTGCTTTATAAGACTGAAGAATTACAGGCTTTACAAATCTTCAAAGAAGGCGAAATTTATTCGCAGGAAAAAGTTAACGCGGTTAAGCAGTTATTGCAGCGTAAGTATGGTAATGCAGGTTATTACTATGCAGAAGTCAACATCGTTCCTCAAATTAACAACGAAACCAAACTGGTTGATCTAAATTACTATATTAACCCAGGTCAGCAAGTTACGGTAAGACGTATTAATTTCACTGGGAATACGAAAACTGCAGATGAAGTATTACGTCGTGAAATGCGCCAAATGGAAGGTGCGCTTGCCAGTAATGAAAAAATTGACTTGTCTAAGGTCCGTCTGGAACGTACCGGGTTCTTTAAAACTGTCGATATCAAACCTGCACGTATTCCGGGTGCGCCAGATCAGGTGGACTTGAATGTTGCCGTTGAAGAGCAGCATTCAGGGACCAGTACTCTTGCAGTTGGTTTCTCGCAAAGCGGTGGTGTAACTTTCCAGGCAGGTTTAAGCCAGACTAACTTCCTGGGTACAGGTAATAGTGTTTCAATCGATTTGTCGCGTTCTGAAACGCAAGATTACTATAACTTGAGTGTGATGGACCCGTACTTCACCATTGATGGTGTGCGTCGCGGCTATAACATGTACTACCGTAAAACCAAGCTGGATGATGACTATAACGTCAACAACTATGTAACGGACAGTTTTGGTGGTGGGATTAACTTTGGTTATCCAATTGACGAAAACCAAAGTGTTAGCCTAGGCCTGAATATTGATCAGACGGATGTAACCACTGGGCCTTATGTTT
Source organism: Acinetobacter sp. NPDC052428 (assembly GCF_044547685.1). GTDB lineage: Bacteria > Pseudomonadota > Gammaproteobacteria > Pseudomonadales > Moraxellaceae > Acinetobacter > Acinetobacter lwoffii_G. The sequence continues at coordinate 46,332 of NZ_JBIUAT010000014.1, read as the reverse complement.
CTACTTATGTTGCGGATTATCTAGAACGCAATGGTGGTAAAGAGACACGAAGCGGTGAATATTGCCCGGCTCAAATTGAGACACTGACAGGTAATTGTGTTGATGAAAATGGTAATCCAGTTAATACAACCACCTATGGTCAAGAATTTAAAGGTGAGTTTTTTACCTATAACCTGAACTTAGGCTGGTCATATAATACTTTAAACCGCCCAATGTTCCCTACAAATGGTATGTCACATCGAATCAATGGTGAAATTGCATTGCCAGGCAGTGATGTGGAGTATCAAAAAGTCACTTATGATGCTCAGGCATTCTTCCCATTAGGCAAGGATTTTGTTCTGCGTGGTTATGGTAAGTTGGGTTATGGTAATGACCTGCCATTCTACAAGAATTTCTATGCCGGTGGTTTTGGCTCAGTTCGTGGTTATGAAAACAGTACATTGGGGCCTAAATATCCGGGTGTATATTTCTCTGATATTAGCCAAACTGATCCGTCTCCTGAAGAAGTGGGTGGTAATGCACTGGTTCAATTTGGTACCGAACTAGTACTTCCGGTACCATTTAAAGGGGATTGGGCACGTCAGGTTCGTCCGGTTATCTTTGCGGAAGGTGCGCAAGTGTTTGATACCCAGTGTGATGTATCAAATGAAAATATTTTCGTTAATGGCACTTCAGTAAATGGAAAGCAGTACTGTAAAGATAACTTCGGTTTTGATGCAGATAATATGCGTTATAGCGTGGGTGCTGGTTTCACCTGGATCACCATGATTGGCCCATTATCACTTAGCTATGCTTATCCGTTGAATAAAAAAGATGGTGATGATACTAAAAACATCCAGTTCGAAATTGGACGTACTTTCTAAAATCGGTTTGACCTAGAAACTAAATTTTGCTCATAAAGCCTTCAGGTTTTGTGAGCAAATTTTTTTGAATGAGTAAGAATATGAAAAAAATGATGATGGCAATGAGCCTGGCTTTGGCAAGTGTTGCACCTTTAACTCAAGCGGCCAGTATGGGGATAATTGACTTGGAGCGTGTGGTTGAAGGTAGTACTTATCTGAAACAACAAAACACGGCGTTTCAGCAAAAAATTCAGCCACAAACCACCAAAATTGAGCAACTCAGCAAAGAGCTGGAAGCTTTGCAGCAACGTGCTCAATCCAATACCAAGCTCAGTGAGACTGAAAAACAGAAAATGTCTGCGCAATATCAGACTAAGCTTCAAGAATTAAATCAGTTACAACAATCTGTACAGACGAATGTTCAAAGCTCGATTCAGCAGATCCGAATTGTATTTGATGCACGTGTAAAGCAAATTGCTGAACAATTGCGTAGAGAAAACAACCTGGATGTGGTTTTAAATAAAAATTCAGCGCTTGCTTATGATGCTAAATATGATTTAACTGATAAAATGATTCAAAAGGTTAATGCAATTAAATAATCAATGAATCATCAACAGCTTCAGTTAGCTGATCTCGCTCGCCTGGTTCAGGGCGAGTGCATAGGTCAGACAGATTTACGTTTGAGTGCTTTGGCCAGTCTTGAACAGGCAACTTCACACGATCTGGCATTTGTGAATGCCGATAAATATGTAGAGCAGGCCAATCAAAGTCAGGCAGGTGCTTTAATTGTCACGGCTGAACTAAAACAACAGATAACTTCACATCAAAACTTTATTGTTGTGGCAAATCCCTATCTGGCTTTCGCGATTCTGACGCATGTCTTTGAGAAAAAACATCGCCAGCGCGGCATTGAGAGTACTGCTCAAATTCACCCGTCGGCAGTGATTGCGGACGATGCTTATATTGGTCATTATGTGGTGATTGGTGAGCATTGTGTCGTGGGTGCGAATACGATTGTTCAGGCGCATGTGCAGATCGATGATGATGTCGAGATCGGTCAGGACTGTTTTATTGACTCACATGTGACCCTCACCGGCGCAGCAAAAATTGGTAATCGGGTACGTATTCATGCCAATAGCGTGATTGGCAGCGAAGGGTTTGGTTTTGCACCTTATCAAGGGAAATGGCACCGTATTGCGCAATTAGGTTCTGTACGCATTGAAGATGATGTGCGTATTGGGTCAAATTGTAGCGTAGACCGTGGTGCGCTGGATGATACGATTTTGCAACAGGGTGTTATTATTGATAATCTTGTGCAAATCGCGCATAACGTTAAAATTGGTGCACATACCGCAATTGCTGCAAAAACTGCCGTTGCAGGAAGTGTTTCAATTGGCAAAAACTGTATCATTGGTGGAGCCTCTGCGATTTCTGGACACTTGAATATTGCCGATAATGTGACGTTGACCGGAATGTCAATGGTGACAAATAATATTTCTGAAGCTGGAAAATATTCATCCGGGATTGGTCTGTTTGAAAACCAGAAATGGAAACGTACCGTGGTTCGCCTCAGACAATTAGCAGATGTGCCATTGACCCAGGTGATCAAACGACTAGATCATATGCAATCTCAGATTGAGTCCATTGAATCAACATTTAAGTTGCGTAAATAATTATGATGACAGAGTCGAATTTGCCTACATTCACGAAGCCTGAATTGCCAATGAATATTCAAAAGATTCGTGAATATTTGCCCCATCGCTATCCATTTTTATTGGTTGATCGCGTCGTCGAAATTACCGATAATGGCATTGTTGGTTATAAAAACGTCTCAATTAATGAAGAGTTTTTACAAGGCCATTTTCCGAATTATCCAATTATGCCAGGTGTACTGATTGTTGAGGCACTGGCACAAATCTCTGGAATTCTGGGTTTTGTGATGAATAACGAAGTACCAAGTGAAGGTTCTTTGTTCCTGTTTGCCGGTGCGGAAAAAGTTAGATTTAAAAAACAGGTGGTTGCAGGTGACCAATTGGTTTTAAAATCTGAATTAGTGATGCAAAAGCGGGGCATTTACAAATATAATTGTATTGCCACTGTAGATGGCGTCGTCGCAACAACCGCGGAAATTATGGTTTCGCATCAAAAAGTCGAGCAGGCATGAGCAATAATCCCCTTATTCATCCAACTGCCATTATTGACCCATCAGCAGTCATTGCTGCGGATGTAGAAATTGGCCCATATTGTATTATCGGGCCAAATGTCACTATTGGTGCGGGTAGCAAACTTCATTCACACGTGGTGGTGGGTGGCTATACGCGTATAGGTGAATATAATGAAATTTTCCAGTTCGCCAGTGTAGGTGAGGTGTGTCAGGATCTTAAGTATGCCGGTGAAGAAACCTGGCTTGAGATTGGCGATCACAACAAGATTCGTGAGCATTGCAGTCTGCATCGTGGCACGGTTCAGGACCAGAGCCTGACCAAGATCGGTAGTCATAACCTGCTCATGGTGAATACGCATATTGCACATGACTGTATGGTCGGAGATTATAATATCTTTGCTAATAACGTCGGTGTGGCTGGACATGTCCATGTCGGGGACTACGTCGTCATTGGCGGAAACTCGGGCATTCATCAGTTCTGTAAGATTGATTCTTATAGCATGATTGGTGGGGCATCACTGATTCTGAAAGATGTACCGGCCTATGTAATGGTTTCAGGTAATCCTGCGCATGCATTTGCTATGAACATTGAAGGTATGCGTCGTAAAGGCTGGTCAAAGACCGTAATCAGCGGTTTACGTGATGCCTTTAAACTGATTTATAAATCAGGTTTAACGACTCAGGAAGCAATCGAGCAGATCCGTACAGGAATTTTGCCTGAAGTGGCTGAAGTACAGCGTCTCATTGATTCTCTTGAACAGTCGAAGCGCGGCATTGTGCGCTAAAAGTTTAAGAAAATAAAAAAGACACCCTATGGTGTCTTTTTTATTTTGGGAATTTCTATTTTACTTAAGAAATTTAATTTCCTCAGCTTTCGGATAATTCTTCAATAGCTTTGTTTTGTATTGCGAAGCAAGCGTAGCATTCTTTTCAACATCTTTGCTGATGTTATAAAGCTGATACAGGGCAGTGGAGGCTTTCGTAGAATTTGGATAGCGATCAACGACAATCAGATAATTACGTTTGGCTTCATCAAATTTTGGTGGGTCAATTGCCAGATTGAATTCCGCTAACCAGAAATAGGCATTGCTGATATAAACGCTATTCGGATTGTTTTTAATAAAGTTTTGCATGGGTGCAATGGCTTTGGCTGCACCGCCATTTTTATAAGCATCTAAAGCCACGGTGTAAGCTGCCTTTTCTAGCTCAGCAGGTTGCTGTCCGCTGCTTGCTGTATTGACCTTATTTGCGTCTAGGCTGGGTGCAGTATCCTGTGGGTTTTCCTCCGTTGGATTGTCTTCAGCAGGTTCAATTTTTTGTTGTAATAGTTCAAGGCGCTGGTCGAGATCGGCATAGCGATTGGTCAGTTCATTTTTGAGTCGTTCAATCTCATTTTCCTGTTCTTCCATTTTACCGCGCAAAATCCGCAGGTCATTCTCGAGCTGCTGGTTCTTTTGCATGATTTGCCAGCTGGTATTGGTTTGAACGGCTGGAGTTGCGCCCGCCGTAATTGCCGCTGGGGTATTTACTGTGGTTTGATTCGTAGCTTGGCTCAAGCCACGCGCTTCAATCGGAATATTGGCAAATAGAGGCGTGGTAAAGAGCGCTGTCACTGCACACAATACGATCTTTTTAAACATCATAAAATTTCCATAATTCTTTGTGAGATGCGGATCCGCTGCTCATCTTTTCAAAGTAGATCATTCATATACATTGCACACATTAAAAACGGCATTTTTAGAAAATGCAACAAGGTTTTACAAAGATCATGTGAATCTGAGTGTTGATGGATTGATTGTGAAGATCTCTTAAAAATCAGCAGAAATATCAATATTGTTTTTAAAATAATCAAACGGATAGCTTGAAGGATTATTTTGGGAAACAAGACTTGCAACTTGATTAAAAATCTCTATACTCTGTTTTTGTAATGGTAGCCCTGCTGGTTACTTCGCAATTGTACTCTATGAACCCCGCCAGGACCGGAAGGTAGCAACGGTAATAGAACTATGATGTGCCGGAGCTTTGCTGGTAGGGTTGCCACCATATTCTTATTATAATAACAATGCAAATTCGCAGTTTTCTATTCTCAAATATCATTCCTTTTTCAATGTCGTCAAATAGCATTATCTTATTGTTTTAATAATTAAATCGTCATTATTTTATGTCGTGCTTTATTTTATTTTGCAGCTAATATTGAATTAAATATCCAATACGCTTATACGTGCATTAAGACTTTCAAAGAAGATAAGAATTAATCTTCTGCTTTACGGTTAATCGCTTTGATAATCGCATCCATTTCAAAACCACGATACATTAGAAAACGGATCTGTTTGGCTTTGAGCTTCGGGTCTTTGGTAGCTTCAGTCCCATATTTTTTGACTTTCAGTTCATAAGCCTGCTGTACCCAGTCGGTTTCTTTAAGTTCTTCCGAAATAAGCGCGGCATCAATCTTTTTGCTCTTGAGTTTCATTTTAATTTGATTGGGGCCTTTACCTTTACGCTTTTGGCTCGACAACATAGTTTCCGCTACGCGCTGATCACTTTGATAGTTCTCACGGGACAGTTCGTCAACCAGATTAATAACTTCATCACGATCTTCTGCATACAGGCACAGTTTCTCGATCAGTTCGGCTTTGGCATATTCCTTGCGGGTCAGTACGGCAAAGGCATAAGAACGCAAACGGGAGCCAGTTAAGCCCGGTTTTTTCTTTTCATCACTAGAAGTATCAAACAGGCGCTCTTCCGGATCGAAAGCCGGTGCTGGTTTTGCGGTATTGTGCTGGGTCGATTGATCGTCAGCATCGCCAAATTGCTGTTTTAAAGTTTCATAATCGAGCAGTTTGCTGAATTTTGCCTCTGACATCTTTCTCTCGCATTTTATGATTCCTCCATCATAACAAAACGCCCCGTAGGGCGCTGTGTCGTGATGTTTAAAGACTAGGCAGATAATAGATTAGGCATCTAAAAGATCTGCTTCTTCTTTATCATCTTCTTCGGTGATGACAGCTTTGGTAAGCAGTTGCTCTCGAAGCAGCTTTTCAATGGTCTGAGCCATTTCTTTATGCTCTTCCAGATAACGGATGGTATTGTTCTTACCTTGGCCAATTTTGTCGCCTTGATAAGAATACCACGCACCGGCTTTCTGCACGATTTCTTGCTGTACAGCAAGATCGATCAATTCACCCAGATGGTTCACGCCTTTACCGTACAGAATCTGGAATAAAGCTTCTTTAAATGGAGGCGCCATTTTGTTTTTCACAACTTTGACTTTGGTTTCAGAACCAACAATCTCGTCACCTTCTTTCACTTGTCCAATACGGCGAATATCCAGACGTACAGATGCATAGAATTTCAGTGCGTTACCACCAGTCGTGGTTTCCGGGCTACCGAACATCACGCCAATCTTCATACGAATCTGGTTAATGAAGATCACCATACAGTTTGAGCGTTTGGCATTACCAGTAATTTTACGTAATGCCTGGCTCATCAAACGGGCTTGCAGACCCATATGCGAGTCACCCATTTCGCCTTCAATTTCGGCACGTGGTGTCAATGCAGCAACAGAGTCGACAACGATCATGTCGATAGCGCCAGAACGCACCAGCATGTCTGCAATTTCAAGCGCCTGTTCACCGTGATCGGGTTGCGATACCAGTAAATTGTCGATATCTACGCCCAGTTTGCGTGCATATTGAGGATCAAGCGCATGCTCGGCATCGATAAATGCACATGTACCGCCTGCTTTCTGACACTCTGCAATGGCTTGCAATGTCATTGTGGTTTTACCTGAAGATTCAGGACCATAGATCTCGACGATACGACCTTTTGGCAAACCACCAATACCGAGTGCAATATCCAGCGTTAAAGAACCTGTAGATACAGCTTCAACTGCCTGAACGGTATTGTCACCAAGACGCATTACTGTATTTTTACCAAACTGTTTTTCAATCTGGCTTAAGGCAGCATTGAGCGCCTTGTTTTTATTCTCATCCATCTTACAACCTCAATACGATGTCACTAAGTTAGTACTCAAGTGGATGTCTTAAATTAGAGCTTTGTTCCACAGGCGTATAGTGACAGAATTTTCCCTAGTGTTCTATAAATGTCAGCGCATGTACGACACATTCTGACGCTTGAATTTAATCGTCATTATACGACCATGACTGATCAAAACTCTGACTATTTTCATTTTTAAATTTACTGATATCCCGACGATCTTTCTTGCTTGGACGATGGTCAGGACGAGCTAGATTATGCAACTTTCTTTGTGACGTAATCAATTCCCGGCGCGCAATACTGACTTCCGTTTCTTCATACAGTTTTTGTGCCACGGGTGCAGGTCCACGAACATCAGAAAGTTCCTTAACCAGCACGGTTTTTTTGTCGATGCCTTGCTGAATCGTCAGTTCCATACCAACACGGACTTCGCGCGATACCTTGACACGTTCACCATTGTGATGGACTTTGCCACCTTCAATCGCATGTTTGGCAATCGAGCGGGTTTTAAAAAACCGTGCTGCCCACAGCCATTTGTCTATACGCATGCCTACCGCATCTTCGGGTAAAGACGATTTACGCATATTTCTTTTCTACCTCAGCCTGATTTAAATGAGTGATTAAATCTGTTAATTGGTGCAGCATCGGGTAATTACAAGTCTGACGTGCTACTTTGGCTGAAGAGGGCTGCTGGATGCTGAACAGGTTCTGAATACCATAGGCTTGGGCCCCATTCAGGACTTTTTCAGTATCATCAATAAAATAAGCATTTTCCGGATCAAATGGATGCAGTTCATTCAGGCCTTGCCAGAATTCAATAAATTCTTTGGCATGCCCAATCGTTTCTGAACTGACAATCACATCGAAATAATCCCTTAAATTCAAGTGATCCAGTTTAAAGGCCAAGCCAGCACAGTCAGCATTGGTGGCCAGCCAGATCGGGTAGCCATTATTTTTAAGATAATCCAGCAATTCGAGACAATGAGGGCGTAAGGCAACTTTATCTTTATGTTCAATTTGCATCGCCAGAACATCGACTTCGACTTTAGCCGTCCAAAAGCGTGAAGAGTACCAGTTTAAGGTATGATTATGTTCCTGATAGAATGCATAGAGTGTTGCCTGGCTGTGTTCCAGGCTACAGCCATGTGTGGCAGCATAACGCACAGGCAATAACTTGTTCCAGATGAAATCATCGTAGGCAAGATCAAGTAAAGTGCCATCCATATCGAAAATTATGGTAGGTTTTTCAGAGCATTTTGACATATTTAGGTTTTCTATGTTTAAAGCAACAGCAGCACCACAAGATCCAATGATTTTGCAGTTTGTGCCCATTTTGACACAAGCCTGTGAAATTTTGCGAGAAGAATATCAGCGTTATTGTTCTGGTGCAGCTTTTGATGTCATCAAAAAAAATGATAATTCTCCGGTGACTCAGGCAGATTTTCGGGTTAATACTTATCTGACCCAAGCTTTGGCAGAGATTTCCAGCTTGCCTTTACTGTCTGAAGAAGGACAGGAACATGAACGCCGCTCATGGTCAGAATTCTGGTTACTGGATCCGTTAGATGGCACTAAAGAGTTTTTGCACCAGCGCCCCGAATTTACCATTAATTTGAGTCTGGTCAGAGGCAGTTTGACCACTTTTGCCATATTGGCGGTTCCAGAGCAGCAACTGATTTATTTCTGTCCTGAGCAGGGCTTGCCTTATAAATATGATATTCAAACTAGAACATGGTTTGCTTATGCAATGTCTTCGACATCTAAAATGATTGCTGTAGGGTTGAGCCAAAGTAGCCAGCAGAAACCGAAATATCTCGAATATTTACAAAGTTTGGCCAAGCTCACGGACTACACTGAATTTAAAGCGGGCAGCGCTTATAAATTTTGCATGATGCTGGAAGATCAGGTGGATATCTATCCACGTTTTCATCCGACCTCGGAATGGGATACCAGCGCTGGTCAATGTATGCTCGAACGGATTGGTGGTGGTCTGGTCGATTTAGAAGGCCGTCCATTTATTTATAATCATCGGGATACCTTACTGAATGGCGGATTCATTGCTTATAAGAATAATGATATGAAAATTATTGCATTGCAGGCGGTTTCTGACATGCAGGCCGAGCATTGAGCAAAATTCTGAGCGTGTTATAGTGGTGCTTAACCTATTACCAATCCAGAGTTGGCTGTAACGTGTCCCTGAAACTGCTTCCACCGAGTATGTTGAGTGCAATTGATTTATTGCCCGATGTACAGACGCCTGTCACCTTATTTACACGGCATTCGATTCGTGAAGATGTTCCGGGGCAGGGTTTGGCAGGCTATGATCTGCAACTGACCAATCAGGGGCGGGATCTGGCGCAGGAATGGGGTGCTTATCTGGCTGATCAAACTGATCGTGTGATTCATCACTGTATTTCAAGTCCGATCCAGCGTTGTATTGATACCGCTGCATTGATGATTGAAGGGGCAGATGCGGTTACCCCTGAGCAGAATACCCATCGTATTGAAATTATTGAACAGGGACTTCTGATGGAGCCTGGCAGCTTTGTGCTGGATATTCAAAAAGCTGGGCCTTATTTTGCCAAGCAGGGTGCACTCGGTTTTATTAACAGTTTTGTCAATAATGCCTTGCCTGGGATGAAACAGCCGATTCATGGCGTGGTGGATGTACTGGAACTGATTTACAACACCCATCCACAAAATAAATATGGGCTGAGTTTGGCTGTCAGCCACGATACTATTCTCGCAGCGATGATTGCAGTGATGTCAGGGCGTCAAGACGTCAGTCGGGAAGACTGGCCAAAAATGATGGAAGGTCTGTTTGTCTGGTTTGAAGGTGATGTGTTTTTGGAGTCCAAACTGAAATGGATCTGGCGCGGTCAGGTACATGAACTGGATATTGCTGATTTTAAACGTTCCCAACTTTCTTAAATTAAATTGATCTATTCAAAACTCAATTGTTCACAGCAATTGAGTTTTTTATTGGGGAGTTAGAAATTATAAAGATGGTGGGGCGTTTCATATTGATCATTCAATAAAGTTCAGGCTAAAACGATAAAAATAAATTTTAAACTGCACCTTTTACATTTATAGGGTGAAAATTCAATAATGTAAGTATAAAAATTATCTATGCTTAATAAATATAGAAATATTCATCTTGAGGAAAATTATGAAAGTTATCACAATTTTTAGCCTGATCGCGATTTTGGGTTTAACCGCATGTCAAAAGCGGGACACTGACAATACGAAACAGGATAAAACCACTTCGCCATCCTCTATGGATAAAGATCAATAATCTAAAAGAGAGGGAGATTCAGGTTTTTATCTAACAGTATCGCATTGACTGGATGAGTGCTGTCTAAACAAATTATTTTTCTGAATGAGTCATTATATTTTTTAGTTTCTTCAAATTCCAGACACAAAAAAAGCCCTAAAAAGGGCTTTTTTCATTTGCGATTAGTTAGAAGCTAGTGCTTTAACTTGCGCGTTCAAGCGGCTCTTATGACGAGCTGCTTTGTTTTTATGGATGATGCCTTTGTCAGCCATACGGTCGATTACTGGAACAAGCGATTTGTACGCTTCAGTAGCAACAGCATAGTCATTAGTGCTGATAGCAGCTAATGTACGTTTAAGATAGGTACGAACCATAGAACGCAAGCTTGCGTTGTGTTTGCGTGCTTTAACGTTTTGACGAGCACGTTTTTTAGCTTGAGCAGAGTTTGCCACTCGTGCACTCCTTGAAATAGATTGGTCTGGGCGGGCTGAAACTCAACTGAAAACCAACATCAGAGGAATTATCACCAGCCCGTAAACAAGTGCCATATTTTGATTAAACTAAGCACCGAAGTCAAGTCTTGACATGCTTTGACAACATTTTAGATGCAGAAAAATTCTAAAGAAAACGTTAGATTAGTATTCCACCTAGGAGATCGTATAAAAAATGACTAAATCACTGACTCATCCCATCGTGATAGGTGCCACCGGCTTGGTGGGAAAACAACTGATAAAACGTTTGCAAGATGAGCCGACTTGCCAGCAGATTACTGCAGTGGTCAGAAAACATCAAAATGATCTGGATGCTTTGGATAAAGTTCAACAACTGGTACTGGAAGATTTCCTGATGTTGAATGATCAGGATGTCAGCAAGCATAGCCATGGTTTTAGCTGCCTGGGCAGCACCATGAAAAAAGCCGGATCCAAACAGGCATTTTATAGTATTGACTATACCATAAATGCTCACTTTGCAGAGCTGTTACAGCAAACCTCAGCCCATTATCTTTTGCTAAGCGCAATGGGTGCCGATTCCCAATCGCATTTTTACTATAATCGGGTCAAAGGTGAACTGGAAGAATATATACAAACATTGTCCTTGGACAGAATCAGTTTGATTCGACCTTCATTGCTCATTGGTGAACGTCCAGAGCAGCGTTTTTTGGAAGATATCGCGCAGCAGGTTTACCACAAAGTATCGCGTTTTATTCCAGATAGTTTTGCCTATAAGCCAGTGACAGCCGATCAGCTGGCTCATACTATGGTCGAGGCCGCGCTAACTCAGACGGTAAAATTTGAAATTTATGATAATTTACGCATACAAAAAATGAAATGAGGGGAAAACACCGTGTCTACAGCAGCATTTGTCACCTGTGACTTGTTAGATGATCATCCAGAACTAGAGCTTCAGGTAGTGACACCTTGCCTGGACGGTAAATTTTTCAAGAGTTATGGGGCGCGCAAAACCTTTGGCGGTCAGATTGTGACAGTAAAATGTTTTGAAGATAACTCGCGGGTGAAAGAGTTATTGGCCACAGATGGAACAGGCAAGGTTTTGGTCGTAGATGGCGGTGCATCGATGCGCTGTGCCTTGATGGGTGACCTGATTGCAGAATCAGCGGTAAATAATCACTGGAATGGCGTGATTATTTACGGTTGCGTCCGTGATGTCGATGCAATTGCTGAACTTGATCTTGGTGTGTATGCATTGGCGGCTATTCCACAAAAGAGCAATCGCAAGGGTGTAGGTGAAGTTGATATCTCTCTCTGTTTTGGTGGTGTCACGTTTAATGCAGGCGAGTATGTCTATGCAGACAATAATGGTATTGTGGTGTCTAAAACAGCTTTAGTGGCTTAATCGGCCGGAATCTGCATTTCTGCATGCAAGAATAACAACAAAACTCATCTGTACCCTGAAAGACAGGATGCTTAGATTCTGTCTTTCACTCATATAAAACAAAAATAGGAAAATACTATGTTGAGTCATCAAATTAAAGTTGTACAAGCTTTGGCCTCTTCAATCGCTGAAGGTGGACGTGGGATGGTGGGTACACCGTTTCCAAATCAGCCTGAAAAAGCCTTGAAGCTCTATGAATACGAGGGTTCACCATTTTGTCGTCGGGTGCGTGAAGTCATGACCTTGCTAAATCTGGATTATGAAGTTTATCCATGTCCACGAGGGGGTACTCATTTCCGTCCTGAGGTGCAGCAATTGGGTGGAAAACTGCAATTTCCTTTTTTAGTTGATGAAAATACCGGTGATCGACTCTATGAGTCTCAGGATATTATCGATCATCTGTTCAAGCATTATGGCAAAACCGGCAAAACTCCCAAGAAATATGCTCACTATCCTAAAATTCCAGTGGCTGCAATTGCGGGAACCGTCCTCAATGGTTTACGCGGCGGAATGGTGAATCCCAAGATTAAGGATCGGCCAACACCTGAACTGTTATTAGAATTATGGGGCTTTGAGGCCAGTCCTTATACCCGAATTGTACGCGCCGTTTTGAGTGAACTGGAAGTGCCGTTTGTTTTTCATAATGTCGCTAAAGAGCGCTGGCAAGATTATGGACCGGCCAAATTGCGTTTAAAACCGGGAAAATATGAACCACTACCAGGCGGTAAGCGTGAACATTTGTTTGAAATGATGGGAAATAATATTCAGCTTCCCTATCTGGTCGATCCAAATACAGATACCAAAATGTTTGAATCGGCTGAGATTGTGAAATATTTAAAACAGCAATACGGTACTGCTTAAAGTAGACAGCTCGTATAACTTCAAAAGATTTTCTATCTTGAACTGCCATCTGCTAAACAGATGGCATTTTTTATGTCTATGATATGGAAAACGGGCGTAAGCGTTTCTCGCTGCTTAAAACTTCAGATAATAAAAAATAAATAAATCATGATTTTTAGTGTGATTTTGTTTATATTTTAATCTTAAAGGGGATATATAAAAATAAATATAAGGGGCGTGCTTATGACAGCATCGGAGGCAGTCTTGCCAGTACCAGTATTAATCGTTGAAGATGAATATGTCATCCAGCGCCGTTTAAAAATCATATTAAGCAATCTAGGTTATCAGGATGACGTTCTGTTATTTGCCAATACGGTGAAAGAAGCATATGCCGTTTTGCAGCAACAGCCGATTGCACTGGCCTTAGTAGATTTGGGTTTACCGGATGGAAGTGGCATTTCAATTATTGAAAAAATCCGCGAACAGGACGCACAAGCGCTGATTCTAGTGGTGTCTGCCTGGAGTACACAGGATAGTCTGTTTAGCGCAATTCAGGCTGGTGCGACCGGTTATGTGCTTAAAGAGCGCGATGATGTGGAAGTCGCCTTGGCTATTCGCAGTATTTTGCGTGGCGGTGCACCGATTGATCCCTTTGTTGCTCGTGAAATTTTAAAACAGATTTCTATTCCCACCATTTCAGCAACAATAGAGCAAAACAGGTCAGCTGCAGATCAGGAAATGCTGACACAGCGTGAGCAGGAAATCCTGTCCTTGGTTGCGCAAGGTCTGAGTAATCGTGAAATTGCCGAGCAGCTCTATGTGTCGCGCTATACCGTCGAAAGTCATATCAAGCATATTTACCGGAAACTTTCGGTCAGTAAACGTACTAAGGCAGTCAGTACCGCACGGTACTTGGGAATTCTGTAATGTCATCTGGCTGTTCCAGAAGTAGCAAGCAGCAGCGACTGAAATGGATTGCTATTTTAATCCTGTGCAGCTGGCTCTGTCTGTTCTGTAGGATGAGTCAGGCGCAAAGCCATTTTCAGATTAATGATCTTTGTCAGGTGAAGATCGACTATATTCAGAAGGTTCAAGCTCAGGGTCCTACCGAGATGCCGACATCAGGCTGGCAAAGCGTGCGTTTGCCGGATAACTGGCAGAACAACTGGAAGAATTATCATGGGGGTGCCTGGTACAAGATTGTCTGGCGTTGGTCATGCCAGGACAATATTCGCCTTGCAGAACCGGTTGCCTTTTCCATTGATTATATTAATTCGGCAGGTGCCGTATTCCTGAATGGTGACTTGCTTTGGTCTGACCGGAACTTGCAAGAGCCCTTATCGAAAAGCTGGAATATGCCGCGTTACTGGGTTTTCCCGATTAGCGGTTTGCGTAAAGACAGTAATGAAATCCTGATTTATGTAAATGGCTACAGTTTCCAAAGCGCGGGCCTGGGCAAAATTCAATTTAATAATGTGCTGGTGAATAGCCAGCAGTATCTAGGCAAAATCTGGGATCGTCGGACTGTATTTCAGATCAATATGATTTTCTCTGCCACGATTGGGCTGATCTGTTTCATTATCTGGTTATTCCGGCGTTCAGAAACCACTTTTGGCTGGCTGGCACTCAGTTCACTGTTGTGGATTCTGTTTATTTCCAATGTTTTGACGACAGAAAATTTTCCATTTCGCTCCACGATTTCGGCAGCTAAAGCCAATATGCTTTTTTTCATTGCCTATATCCATTGTTTTTGTCTGTATTTGATCCGCTTTGTAAAACAGAAATTTAAGCAGTTGGAGCGAGGATTTATTCTGGTCAGCATTCTGTCCAGCCTACTGGTGATGATCAGTCCTTTGGATTATTTGGAGCAGGTACTGGGTGGAGTGTTTATCATCTATGTATTGCTCTTTGTCAGTTGTACTGTGTATATCAGCTATCAGGCCATCAAAACCCGAAATGGAGAATATCTCTTCCTGATGCTGTGTCTCTGGGGAATTCTGCTGTGTGTAGTCATCGACCTGATCATGTTGAACCAAACCAAGATCAATGAATTTTCACCTTTATCTCCCTATACCTCACCAATTATTACCTTGTTTGTCGTGCTGATTATGGGCACACGCCTGAATCGTAATGTCAGGAAAATCGAAAAATTTAATACCCAGTTAGAACGTAAAGTCCAGCAGGTCAGTGCTGACCTGAATAAAAGCCTGAGCGATAAACATCAATTGGAGCTGACGAATGTTCGTCTGCAAGAGCGGATTAATCTGTCACATGAACTGCATGACGGGTTGGGAGGGTCTATTGTCCGTTCCATGATTCTGGTGGATCAAAGTAGCGAAACAGTTTCTAAACAGCAGTTTCTTTCCATGCTGAAACTGCTCAGAGATGATCTCAGACAAATTATTGACAGTGGTTCATCTATTGAAAATAAAGTCCCACAAACGCCGGTACTCTGGATCGCACCGGTACGTTATCGTTTTACCCAGCTGATGGAAGAAATGGGGATTGTAGTTGAATGGTCATTTCCAAAAGTCTGGCAGCGTGAACCGACGGCATTACAGTGTTTGACCTTGATCCGAGTAGTCGAAGAAAGTCTGACCAATATCATTAAGCATAGTCAGGCCAGTCAGGTAAAAGTCAGTCTGGAATATTCCCAGCCACATCAGCTTACTTTAAGCATTCAGGATAATGGCATCGGTTTCGATGCTGACATGGTGCAAAAAAATGGTCTGAGTATTGGAATGCGCAGCATGAAAATGCGGGTTGAGCGCATGGGAGGATTGTTCCAGATTGAATCTGAACAAGGAGATACGCTGATTCGTGTTGTATTAGAGCTGTATCAGCCTTAAGTAACTAGAATTTTAGTAGAAAATAAAAAGAGGATCATGTGATCCTCTTAAAATTATTGCTTAAATAGAGCCTTGGAAAGCTTACTCGTCGTCAGCAGGTGGAACCAGCATTAACACGGCTTCATTTAATAATGCCGCAACATCTTCCAGAATTTCTTCATCAGCGAAGTCTTCACCGAATAACAACGCTTCACCATCTGCAAGCTGTTTGAGTTTTGCAGTGAATGCCTCAGAGATGCACACACCTTCACCATTAGCCCAGAACAAAACATCGCCGTCTGTTTCAGTATAGAGTAGGCGTGACGCAGGTTCGAGCATCAGGCTATAACCCTGATCAAGTGCTTCTTCCAGATCACCTGTACCGATTTCTTCTGCTTCAGGCAGGTTTTCAGGATATTTAGGTTCGGACATCAAGCTCATGATGGCATCTTCGAGAACATTGGAATTATGCAGTTGCTGCATGATGTGTTCTTTCAGATATTCCAGCTCATTGCTGCTGACTTCGCCAATGGCACCGACTTGATCACGGATGATATCCAGCAATGGGTTACGCAGCGTTTCATTTTCAGAGAATTTATCCCCGACACGATCCATCATGTCACTGACATTTGGCATACGGAAACCGAATGAATAAGTCAGGCAGTCATCTTCAGCTACGCCGTAGTGAGCTAGACCGGGCGGTACATAGAGCAAGTCGCCAGGTGCCAGGACTTCATCAAAGTTCACTTCTATTTCAGGTAATAATTTAAGTGGTTGACCTGGAACGAATGCCGTTTCGGCATCACACATTTGCCCAAGCTGCCAGCGACGGTGGCCATGGCCTTGTACCAGAAATACATCATAGAAGTCGAAATGTTTGCCGACTGAACCGCCTTGTGGAGCATAAGACACCATAATGTCATCGCGACGCCATTGTGGAATAAACGGGAATTTTTTCCAAAGCGCCGACAGGTCAAATGAATAGTGATCTACAGCCTGAACCAAAAGTGTCCAGAGTTTTGGCATTTTCTGGAAATCTGCCTTGAGCAAAGGTGAAGATTTCACGCTCCACTGATTCGGATCACGATCTTTCTGCTTGATGAGACGGGCAGTGACATGTTCTTCGAGCGCAAGTTCCATCACATCATTGGGTTCAAGCAAACTGACGATTTCAGGCATCGCATTACGCACCAATAAAGGTTTCTTTTGCCAGTATTCGCTAAGGAATTGTTCAGCGGTAATACCGCCTAATACGTCTAAAGGTTGAGACATAGAGTACAGCCTGAATTTAAGGGAGAGATTAAGGAACCAAAATTTTTAATTCACGAAGAATATGACAGAGCTTGATCATTGGCATGCCCATCAGCGTGGTCTGATCTTGTCCGATCATTTCTTCAAACAAGCTGATACCGAGGCTTTCACATTTGAAACTGCCTGCACAATGCAAAGGTTGTTCAATTTCGACATAACGCTCGATTTCGACCTGAGACAGTTTGCGGAACTTGACTTTATAGTGTTCAACCAGACTTTGTTCAAAACCGGTCGATAGCTGCTGCACACTGAGCGCAGTACTAAAATAGACAATCTTGTCCGAGTTGGCTTGTAGCTGGCGAATGGCCTTTTCAGTCGTTAACGGTTTACCAATAAAAATATCCGGCGCACCTTCACGCCATGCCACCTGATCTGAGCCGATCACAATCGCTTCTGGATTTTGTTCAGCAATATATCTGGCTTTCTCAAAAGCCAGTCGTTGTGCCAGATCATCTGCGTGATTTTCCCCGCGAGGAGATTCATCAATATCCGGTACCATGGAAATATAATTAATATGCAGACGATCCATCAGCGCTTTGCGGGTTTGACTGGACGATGCCAAGATAATCTGTGCAGAATTCATTAGACAGCATATTCCTCAAGAATATTTAACGGTACATAAGCCAGAACAGCTTTGTGACAGGCTTGTAGCTTGATCGGTGGAGCTTGACCCGCTTCATAGGCTTCGACCCAGCGCGTTACGCAGATACACCAGAAATCGCCAGGTTGCAGGCCCGGGAAATCCAGTTCGGGCAAAGGCGTAATCAGGTCATTACCGACTTTTTGAGAAAAATTCAGAAATTCTGAGGTCATTTGCGCGCAAACCGTATGCTGGCCCAGATCGGTGGTCGCAGTATGGCAAAAGCCATTGCGGAAATATCCGGTAATCGGATCGAAGCAACAGCTGGACAAAGGCTCACCTAACACGTTCAAACGGTTAAGATTTGGATCAGGATGTATCGACATAGGGACTGAATCTAAAAGAGGCTTTTTTCTATCATAACAAAACTTTGGCATTCATAATGTTTTCTGCAAAAGATGCTAACCTTTTTCTGCATAATCATTTAAAATCGCCTGGTTTTAATATCTATAAAGTGAGCTCTACATGAACTTTCAGCGTATGACTGACCTCGATTTAGCAGGTAAACGTGTTCTGATCCGTGAAGATTTAAACGTTCCTGTTAAAAATGGTGTGATCACCAGCGATGCGCGTCTTCGTGCAGCATTGCCAACGATTAAAGCAGCACTAGAAAAAGGCGCTGCAGTCATGGTGTATTCTCATCTGGGTCGTCCGGTTGAAGGTGAGCCTAAAGCTGAACAGTCACTTGCTCCTGTAGCGGCTTACTTGACTGAAGCTTTGGGCCAAGAAGTAAAACTGTTTACTGACTATTTAGATGGCGTTGATGTTCAGCCAGGTCAGGTCGTTCTGCTTGAAAACTGTCGTTTTAACGTCGGCGAGAAGAAAAACAATCCTGAACTTGCAGCAAAATATGCAGCGCTGTGTGATGTATTTGTAATGGATGCCTTTGGTACAGCGCACCGTGCAGAAGCCTCTACTGAAGGTGTAGCGCGTTTAGCGAAAGTTGCAGCAGCAGGTCCTTTATTGGCAGCTGAACTGGATGCGCTTGGCCGTGCACTGAAAACTCCAGAAAAACCAATGGTGGCGATTGTTGCAGGTTCTAAAGTTTCAACCAAACTTGACGTTTTGACCTCACTTTCTGATATCTGTGATCAATTGATCGTTGGTGGCGGTATTGCCAACACTTTCCTTGCTGCGGCAGGCTATAACGTGGGCAAATCACTGTGTGAAAAGGATCTAATCGATACAGCAAAAGCCATTGCTGCAAAAGTATCAGTTCCACTTCCAACTGACGTAGTCGTTACAGATGCCTCTGAAATTAACTTTGAAGATTTCTTGGGTTCATTGGCTGCTGCGAAAGCGACGGTGAAAAACGTTGCAGATGTTGCTGACAACGACATGATCCTAGATGTAGGTCCAGAAACTGCGAAAGCATTTGCAGAAATCCTGAAAACCTCTAAAACCATTCTTTGGAATGGCCCGGTCGGCGTATTTGAAGTAGATCAATTCGGTGAAGGGACTAAAACTTTATCTTTAGCAATTGCTGAATCGGAAGGTTTTTCGATTGCGGGCGGTGGGGATACACTTGCTGCGATTGATAAATATGAAGTGGCTGACAAAATTGGTTATATCTCGACGGGTGGCGGTGCATTCCTTGAATTCGTTGAAGGTAAAACCCTTCCTGCAGTTGCGGTATTGTTAGAACGTGCTTAATGGAATGTCCTAAGCTAAAAAGCTGGCCAAGTGCTAGCTTTTTTTTATGTCATTTTTTTGACAGTGAAAACTTACCCTTCATGGCTTCGTCATTAAAATGCAATAAATCTGTCATAAGATGCAGTCATTAAATCATCAAATGACGAGAATACGTGATGAAAAAACAGTTAACTACGGCAGTATTATTAGCAGCATCTCTGGCACTGACTGCATGTGCAAAACAGGAAAGTGCACCAGAAGCTGAAGCAGAAAGCTCGGCAGCAGTGGCGGATCAGGCTGTAACTCCAGAACAGCAAGCCGCCATTGACGCTATTGACCAGCCAATTCTAGATGAAAAAAATACCGATATCCCGGCTGAAATTGCCAATGTTCCAGCCGATGAAGCGACTGCGGACGAATCAGTTGCTGCGACTTCAGAGCCTGTAGCACCTTAATCTGGTTGATGTGACACAAAATCCCTGCAAATGCAGGGATTTTTTTTAAATAGTGTTATTTGTTGCTGAATTGAAACCTTTGAACATGTAGAATATGTGGCATTCACTGGGAGGATATTATGGCTCTTATTTCATTGCGCCAGCTCTTGGATCACGCCGGCGAACATGCTTACGGCGTACCAGCATTTAACGTAAACAACTTAGAACAAATGCGTGCAATTATGCTTGCAGCAGATGCAACCAATTCGCCTGTTATCGTACAAGCATCTGCGGGTGCGCGTAAATATGCAGGCGCTCCGTTCTTGCGTCACCTGATTTTGGCTGCAATTGAAGAATGGCCACATATTCCAGTGGTAATGCATCAAGACCACGGTACCAGCCCTGACATTTGCCAACGTTCAATCCAGTTAGGCTTTTCATCAGTGATGATGGACGGTTCACTGGGTGAAGATGGTAAAACACCAACTTCATATGAATATAACGTTGATGTGACTCGCCGTACAGTTCAAATGGCACATGCGTGTGGCGTATCTGTTGAAGGTGAAATCGGTTGTTTGGGTAGCCTTGAAACAGGTATGGCGGGTGAAGAAGATGGCGTAGGCGCAGAAGGCGTACTGGATCATTCTCAACTCCTGACTTCAGTTGAAGAAGCACGTAGCTTCGTTACTGATACCAATGTTGATGCGCTTGCAATTGCAGTAGGTACTTCACACGGTGCGTACAAGTTCACGCGTCCACCTACAGGTGATATTCTTGCGATTGACCGCATTAAAGAAATTCACGCAGCACTTCCAAATACGCATCTTGTCATGCACGGTTCAAGCTCTGTGCCACAAGAATGGTTGGCAGTGATTAACCAGTATGGCGGCGACATCAAGGAAACTTACGGTGTTCCGGTTGAGCAGCTGGTTGAAGCGATCAAACACGGCGTGCGCAAGATCAACATCGATACTGACTTGCGTTTAGCATCTACCGGTGCAATGCGTCGTATGATGGCAGAAAAACCAAGCGAATTCGATCCACGTAAATTCTTCAGCGCAACTGTAGATGCAATGAAGCAAATCTGTATCGATCGTTACGAAGCTTTCGGTACTGCAGGTAATGCAGACAAGATTCGCCCAATTTCTTTAGAGAAAATGGTGTCACACTATAAATAATTCCCAGTGAATCATTTATAAAAAAAGCCCACTGCAAATGTGGGCTTTTTTGTAGACTCATAAATATCAAGAATAAGAGCAGCATATGGAACTGATTTTCGCAGCAGCGCTATGCAGCGTTGCGGTCTCAATATTATTAAAAGTCGCCAAAAATAAGGGCTTGAGTCCGATACACATGATTAACTGGAACTATATGACAGCCAGTCTCTTATGTTTTTTCTGGTTCCAACCTGATATTCAACATATTTCAATGTCTCAGACGCCTTGGTTGCTTATTCTGGCTTTGGGTATTTTGCTTCCGAGTGTATTCCTGCTTCTGGCCAAGGCTTTGCAAACGGCTGGGATTTTAAAAACCGAAATTGCCCAGCGACTTTCTGTAGTCTTGTCACTGGCTGCGGCCTATTTTATTTTTCAGGAACAGTTTAATCAGCTGAAAATACTCGGGATCGCTTTAGGTATTGGCGCAGTGCTGTGCATCCTGTTTTCACATCGACAAAGTACAGGACAGGGCAGTCAGGGAATGTTATATCTGGGCTTAGTCTGGGTCGGTTATGCACTGATAGATGTATTGTTGAAATATACAACCAGTCTTGGCCTGCAATTCGCGGTGGCGCTGAATCTGATGTTTGTTTGCGCTCTGATCATTTCGATGGGCTATCTGTTACTCAAATATAAAAGCTTGGGCTCGATGCAGAATATCGGCGCTGGTCTGTTATTGGGTATCCTGAATTTTGCCAATATTGCTTTCTATGTCAAAGCCCATATGCTGCTCAAGGATTCACCGGCGATCGTCTTTGCCGGCATGAATATTCTGGTGGTGGTATTTGGTGTGATAGCAGGTCTGGTATTCTTTAAAGAGCGGCTCAAACCTGCAAGTACTCTAGGATTGCTGCTAGGCTTGACTAGTGTGATTTGCCTAGCTTATGCAATGTCTGTTTGACATAAGAAGATGCAAATTCAATCGGATGTCGGAGCAGGTCGCCTGCTTCGGCCAGTCCAACTAATAAACCGGCCTGTTGGCAGTCTGGACAGTGCGGATAACGATGCTGTTGATCTTTGTAGTGCTGGAGATAAATTTTATCGCAATGATGGCATTCAAATTTCAGGGATTTGGATGTAAGGAGCGACATAGATGACCTCTATTGTTATTCTATTAGATGGTAAATAAAGCAAAAAATAGGCCCGAATTGACATAGAAAGGGGCGCTTGACCCCTTTTATAGCATAAAATCCTTACAGTTTGGTGAAAATATCTTCAGCGGCAAGACGTGATTTAGGCAGTTTGGCATTGAAGTCGTTTTCACTGCGATAGCCTAAAGTCAGCAATACAGAGGGGATCAAGCCCTGTTCTGCGAGTTGTAATTCTTCACTGATAATCTCTTCGTCAAATCCGCCAATCGGGGTGGCATCAACCCCTTCAATTCCGGCAGCTAAGAGCATTTGACCGAGTGCAATAAAGGTCTGGTTTTCAGCCCAACGCTGAATATCACCTTTTTCATTGCGATAATAATGAATATAACCTGCACGGGTGTTTTTCTGACCTTCCTTGGCGGATTCATCTTTAAATCGGCCACTGAGATCATCGCGGTTCAATAAGTTTTCTAGATGCAACTCATTAATATCGGCTTTGGTGCAGAATAAAATGGTATGTGAAGAATCCAGAACTTTGGGTGCATTGTAGGCATAAGTACCGACCAAGGCTTTGGCAATGCGCTGTTTGGCTGCCTCATGATCGGCAATAAAAAAATGCCAAGGCTGAATATTGATTGAAGAGGGTGCCAGACGCAAAATTTCTAATAAGCGCTCGAACTGTTCTGCCGGGATTTTCTTGCTAGGATCATAGGCTTTAGTGGTATAGCGGGTCTGCGTGATCTTGAGTAAATCCATCAATGGGCTCCAATCTTTTTAAATAAACAGCGAGTAGAAGTTTTAAATATATACATTTTTCACATCCCCCGATTATTACAATAAAAAAGCATCAGGCAAAGCCTGTTCTGAAATGATCTTGAGCTGGATTCAAGCAAAACTTAGAGTTAAATCAGATTAAAATCCAGTTTTTGTCTATTGGCACTTTTAAGCGAGAAGCGTTTAATAAGAGGCATCGCCAGCAACATGCAAATAGGTTAGCGGATGCAAGTGACCAATTACTTTAAACACAAACTGAAAACCCAGCAGCAAATCGGCTTATGGATTGGATTGGCAGATGCCTATGGAACCGAGATTGCGGCAAATGCAGGTTATGACTGGCTGCTGATTGATGGTGAGCATGCACCCAGTGATTTGAGAACGACTTTGTCGCAACTGCAAAGTATTGCTGCTTATCCCTCGCAAGCAGTGGTACGACCACCCATTGGTAGCGTACAACTGATCAAGCAACTCCTCGATATCGGCGCGCAAACGCTGTTGATTCCGATGGTAGAAACCGTGGAACAGGCCGAACTCATGGTCAGGGCAGTCCGTTATCCGCCTGAAGGAATTCGTGGCGTTGGTGCTGCACTGGCACGTGCCACCCGCTGGAACAGCATTCCAAATTATTATCAGACGGCACATGAAGAAATCTGTTTATTAATCCAGATTGAATCGGTCACAGGACTTGAAAATCTGGATGCTATTCTTCAGATCGACGGGATTGATGGCGTGTTTATTGGCGCCGTTGATCTATCTGCCACTATGGGTTATCAAGGTGATCCGAATCATCCTGAAGTACAAAAAGCTGTAATTGATGCAATCCAGCGGATTCGTTCTGCAGGCAAAGCTGCAGGAATTCTGTCAACCCAGCATGAAGTGACGCAAAAATATATCGAACTTGGCACTGAGTTTGTAGCAGTGGGCGTAGATACCAGTGTTTTGATGAATTCCTTGCGTGATCTATTGGGGAAATATAAAAAGGATATCAATGTGATTAATCCGACTAGCGGTTATTAATCAACAAGAGATTCTGAATGAATAGCTTGCTTAGATTTTTAGTTTATTTTTAACCGGAAATTCTTTAGATGAGCTATTCATTCAGCCATAAGAAAATCATAATGAACCTTCAAGATGCAGAACAATTTTTACAAGAACAGCAGAACATCTTAGAGAACCAACGTCAGCAAAAAACTAGACGAGTGCAACAAGCCTTTTTTATGATTCACGTACTGTTTGTAGCCTTAAATGCTATTCTCTTGATCCTAAATTATCAAAAGACGGGAGAGTGGAACTTGCTGTACCTCGGGCTGAGTTTCATGTCTCTAATATTGATTTTAAGGTATTTAAAGACAGGTTTTGTTTATCAACGGAAATGAAGTAACGTTAAAATGAATTTTAGATCATAAAAATCAAAAGCCTAATAATTAACAAAGCATGAAAAAAGTTCTTAAAAATCCCATTCTATTGTCATTACAATGTAATTTTGCTTTTGCTGGATAAATAGCTTACACTGGTTGCACTTCAAGCAAGTACTGTTCTTGCTTCTATTATTATTTTAAGCTGATTGTGATGTACTTTTTAGTTCAAGTATTTGAACTCAAATAAGATCTACTAGCCATAGAACTATTATGTAAACTAGGTTGTTATTAATCTCTCTCCATATAGTCACAAAAAGCTCATATCGTGTGAGTAAATATTTTGATCAAAATCAATGAATGGCATATTGCCACTGCCGCTGATGGCAATGAAATTAACGTGAAACTGGTTCCATTAAAGCGCAAGCAAAATACAATGGACGGTTTTATCTGGGTTGAAGTCGGTAAGATGATTCAATT
Organism: Acinetobacter sp. NPDC052428; assembly: GCF_044547685.1. Classification (GTDB taxonomy): domain Bacteria; phylum Pseudomonadota; class Gammaproteobacteria; order Pseudomonadales; family Moraxellaceae; genus Acinetobacter; species Acinetobacter lwoffii_G. The sequence continues at coordinate 21,558 of NZ_JBIUAT010000014.1, read as the reverse complement.
GCCAACGGGTGAGGAATTTCAGTTCAATCTTGATGGTAAAAGTTTCTATACTGGGGTAAACCAGCTTTATCGTCTGTGTTAAGCAGATCAATATCGTAAAAAAAGTGGCTGATTAATATCGCCACTTTTTTAGTTTTAGGGTATCAAAACTTTGATCTTCCTGAATTTCCAGAATCTCTGCGCTGTCTTCTTTCCAGTCGCCCAGTACAATTCTTCTTTTCTGACCGAGTTGATGAATAGCTGCGCGATGTGTATGACCATGGATCAGCACATCTACGTCCTGTAATGCCAGCTCAACTGCATGTGGGTTGACGTCCATCACTTCATAGCTTTTAAACTGTTGTGCCTGATGGCTTTGCTGACGAAAGCGGTTGGCTAGTCTGGTTCGAAATGAAAGAGGGGTTTTTCTTAAGAAGCCCAGTAGCAAAGGATGACGAATAATCTTTTTAAAACGTTGATAAGAAATATCATCGGTACATAGTGCATCGCCATGTTCCAGGCGGAAACGTGTTCCGGCAATAATCAGTTGAGCGATTTCGGAAAGAAGCTGTCCGCCAAATTGAGCTAAAAATTTGCTTCCTAGAACAAAATCCCGGTTGCCGGCCTGAAAATAGACTTGATTCCCAGCCTGAGTAAACTGTTTTAACGCAGTGACAATCTCATCCAACCACGGAGAGGTGTAGTCATCACCAATCCAGGCATTGAACCAGTCGCCCAAAATATACAATTGGGTATCTTGATCTTGATATTCAGTTAATAAATCTAAAAACCCCCGAACAAGTCGAGGGTGATCAGGTGACAAATGTAAATCTGAGATAAACAGATAGGTCACGAATCTTTTCCTTTTATTCCTCTCTAGATCCCTCATTCATATGAGGGATTTTCCATTACACCGTTTTAAAGCATCGCTTTAAAACTCATAAAGAACGGAGAGGACGTTTTTTATTCAGAAATGATTTTTGCAGATTCGATTACTACATTTTCTAGAGGAACGTCAGCGTGGTAGCCACGGTTGCCAGTACGTACGTTTTTGATTTCGTTCACAACGTCCATACCTTCAACGACTTTACCAAATACGGCATAACCCCAACCTTGAGCAGTTTTGCCAGAGTGGTTAAGGAATGAATTGTTTTTCACGTTAATGAAGAACTGAGCAGAAGCAGAGTGCGGTGCTTGAGTACGCGCCATTGCAATCGTACCTTCGTCATTGGTCAAGCCGTTGTCTGCTTCGTTTTCGATTGCATCACGTGTCGCTTTTTCTTTGAAGTTTTCATCCATGCCGCCGCCTTGGATCATGAAACCATCAATAACACGGTGGAAAATTACGCCGTCATAAAAACCGTCACGTACGTATTCTAAAAAGTTAGCTACGGTTTTAGGTGCTTTTTCAGCATTGAGTTCTAGAACAATACGACCTTTATTGGTGTTTAATTCGACTTGAGGAAAACTCATTGTGTAATCTCCTGATCATGGACGAGTGCCATGGTTTTTTCTGAATGAGTGAAGCATAAGCAAACTACAATCGACAAGGCAAGTAAAAACATTATTTTCTTTGTTAAAAGCATAAAAATAATACCTTATTTATACGTTGATTTATCAAGGCATTTCAAATGCTGCCAGACAGGGCGTTATATTCCGGACAGGCACGAATTGAATCATTTTCCAGTTTCGTAAAGTGTTGATATTTTAGTTTTGGGCAGCTTGCTGTATTTTCACTTTTTAAAATGAGTGAATTGAAATCAAATACCGTAGTTAGCGGTTGAGAGATTAATCACCTATAGTTAAACTAAGGAACTTTGATAATGAATATACGTACAACTTGTACGATGAAATATTTGTTAATCCCTTTTTAACTTTAGAAGTGAATGATTGATCATGAAGCCAAATGATGTTGTGACATCTCTGCCCGAGAACCCGACCCAAAAGAACAATGCAGTCGATTCAGTGCAGCAGCAAGAACAACAACCAGGCTTGGACTTTGTACGTCAGGTCATTACTGATGATTTAGCCGCTGGTCGTACTCAACAGGTGGTGACGCGTTTTCCGCCTGAGCCGAATGGCTATTTACATATTGGCCATGTGAAAGCAATTTGCTTGAACTTTGGTATTGCTGAAGAATTTAAAGGTGTTTGTAACCTGCGTTTTGACGATACCAACCCGGATGCCGAAGAGCAGGAATATGTGGATGGTATTGCCAATGATGTGAAATGGCTGGGTTTCCAGTGGGAAGGTGAGCCGCGTTATGCATCAAGCTATTTTGATCAACTTTATACCTGGGCAGTTCAGCTGATTGAGCAGGGTGATGCCTATGTGGATTTGCAAAGTCCAGAAGAGATCCGTTTAAACCGCGGTAATTTCGTTGAGCCAGGTAAGAACTCGCCACAACGTGATGCAAAGGTTGCAGAAAACCTGGAACGTTTTGAGAAAATGCGCAGCGGTGAATATGCAGAAGGTCAGGCCGTTTTACGTGCCAAGATCGATATGACGTCACCGAACGTGCATATGCGTGATCCGATCCTGTATCGTATCCTGCATTCTGAGCACCATCAGACTGGCGATAAATGGAAAATTTATCCAATGTATGACTATGCGCATCCATTGTCTGATGCGATTGAAGGTATTACCCATTCACTGTGTACCCTGGAATTCCAGGATCACCGTCCGTTCTATGATTGGGTAGTGGCAAAAGTTAAATCACCATCCGTGCCACGTCAGTACGAATCTAGCCGTTTAAATGTGGACTATACCATCACCTCAAAACGCAAATTGCGTAAGCTGGTTGAAGGTGGCTATGTTCAGGGCTGGGATGATCCACGTATGCCAACTGTAGTGGGTATGCGCCGTCGTGGTTTCACGCCAGAAGGTCTGCGTGATTTCTGTCAACGTGTTGGTGTATCGAAAGTTGATGGCAGTATCGTCGATGTAGCCATGCTGGAATACTGTATTCGTCAATCTTTGGAAAATACCGCCGCTCGTGGTATGGCCGTGTTAAATCCATTAAAAGTGACGTTAACCAACTTGCCAGCTGATATGGACCTGACCCATTCACGTCATCCGAATGTCGATATGGGCGAGCGCGTTATTCCATTGACGACCGAGCTGTTTATTGATCGTAAAGACTTTGAAGAAGAGCCACCAAAAGGCTTTAAACGTCTGATTCCAGGCGGTGAAGTCCGTTTACGTCATGCCTATGTCATCAAATGTGACGAAGTCATTAAAGATGAAAATGGTGAAGTGGTTGAACTGAAATGTTCGATTGATCCTGAAACTTTAGGTAAAAATCCTGAAGGTCGTAAGGTCAAAGGTGTGATTCACTGGGTATCTGCGACAAAAGGCGTTCCTGCAGAAGTGCGTATTTACGACCGTCTGTTTACGGAGTCTGATCCAGAAGTGGGTGATGACTTCTTGGCAAACCTGAACCCTGAATCATTGAAGGTGGTTCAGGCCGTGATTGAGCCTGCATTAGCGCAAGCTCAGCCGGAGGATCGTTTCCAGTTTGAGCGTGAAGGTTATTTCGTGGCAGATCAATATGATCATTCCAGCGAAAAACCGGTATTTAACCGTATTCTGGATCTTAAGGACAGCTTTAAACCAGGCAAATAAGCTGGTTTAAGTCAGAATGTAAAAAGCCCAACTCTGGTTGGGCTTTTTCAATACAGCAGGGAAAATTGCATGATTGTGCGTGATAAGAATAATAGTTTGGGGTTACTGTTTGCCTGGCAGGGAACGATTCTGCCCAAGGTGCTGCCCGCATTAATCTTGGTGGTTTTTATTTCCGCTTTGCTGGTGTATTTGAGTCAGGCGCATTTCGTGAGCCTTCCTGCTGTCCCGGCAATTGGCTTTACCATCTTTGGTGTCATTCTCTCGATTTTTTTAAGTTTTAGAAATACAGCCTGCTATGATCGCTGGTGGGAAGGTCGTAAGCTTTGGGGCGCGCTGATTGCCACCACGCGTCATTTATGCCGCGACAGCCATGTGCTAGATAATCAAACCCGTGAAATGTTGCTGTATCGCATGATGCTGTTTACCCATTTGTTACGTGACCGGTTGAGACAGCAAACGCCCAGTATTCAGGATTATCAGGCGACTACCGGTTTTGAACCTAAATCATTTGAGCAATTGCCCATGAAAATCAATCCATCACAATGGGTGCTGGAACAGATGCAAAAAGAGCTGGTACAGCAATATAAACAGGGTAAGATCAGCGATATTATTTATAACAACCTGAATCAGCATACTGTGGCCTTGGGAGATATTCAGGCTGGTTGTGACCGAATTTTGTCAACGCCATTACCATTTTCTTATTCGGTATTATTACATCGTGCGGTTTATTCTTTTTGCTTTATCCTGCCTTTCAGTTTGCAGGCAAATTTAGGCCTGTGGACGCCGATCCTGGTCGGATTAATTGCTTATATGCTACTCGGGCTGGATGAGCTTAGTGCGGAGCTGGAAGAACCCTTTGGTCTACAAGACAATGATCTGCCGCTAGATTCAATTGTACGACTGGTAGAGCGGGAAACCCTAAGCTCTTTAGGCAAAGCACTACCTGAAGCGATTCAAGCCAAAAAAGGCTATTTAACCTAATTCCTTATCGACATCATCAAAATGTAAACACGGCCTCAACCTTTCCTGCTCATCATTTATCGGTAGACTAGGCTTTGAATTAACGATGTTTAAAATTAGTCAGGTCTGACACTTTAGTTTTAGCCTGATCTTGCAATTCACGGTATTGTTGCAAACGCAGATTGGCTTTATCTCTGAGCTTCTTCTTGATGTACAGCGCCAATGCGAAACTGGTGGTGGTCAGGGTCAGGAACATGCTGTTCATAAAACTCATCATCGAGCTGATATAACCAATCGTGGTCAGACGATTCATCATATAAATCACTTGCGGGCTGCTTTCTACGCCGGTAATGGCCCAGGTACACAAATGTTCGCAATTATTAAGAATCAGATGATAGTTGTTTTCATGCATTCTGGACCGCATGCGGCGCACCACTTTACGACCTTTATATTTTGCCGAGTCATAATGTTGCATATGAATTGGTTTGCCATGACTGAATTTTTCAATAGAAGTTATTTCAATCGGGCGTTTCTTGAATAAATGCGCAAAGCCGGAATAATGAATGACACGACCACGTCCGGCGTAAATCCCATGATGGGTATAACCGAAATGTTTAACCATAAGATGTGCGCCTATGGGAAACCGTTTAGTCTGTTGCATATCAGAATTAAGCCATTTAAAAAAGCATTGTCGTTTAATAGGAAGTGTACTGTGTTTTGCTAAATTAATCGATGCCTTGCCTGAGTTTCAGATCAGAATTGAAGAGTTATTAAGCCAAGTTTAAAGGGATTAAAAGAAATCAGAATTTAGAACATATTCTTCTGATGAAAGTGTTCGAATAGCCTAAGCAAGTACTAAAATTTCTTCAAAATCACAGGCGGGGATCAAATGAGTTTTCAGCGTTTTCTTGTTTGATTTTTGAGGTTTTAAAGTTAGAGTGACTAAAATATGCGTGAAATAGAGAAGACCAAACCCTTCAACTAAACTTTCAAGCATAAAAAAAACACTTGGCTACGCAAGTGCTTTCTTTATACGGCTGTAACCTTGGCCGATTACTGCAATGGCAAGTGTTGAAGTTCATTCAGTTCTTTGCGGCTATAGCCGCGAGATACAAGAACCTTTTTAATTCCGATGATGATTTCTTCATCAGTGGCTTTAGAAAGTGCTTCAAGAAGCTGTTCATTCGTCTTGCAAGAGCAATCATTTTCAACACAAGCAATTTGATTCTTGTGTTCATTGTGTTGTTCATTAGAAAACAACTTTTGCCAAAAACTCATAGAGCCTTCATACAACAACCTAACATAGAGTGAAATATAGCCAATTAAATAAATAAAGCAATAGGACCTATGTGATAAAAGCAGCAGTTGATCTTGAAAATTTCCGATGGAAGCCTAAAGGTCTAACGATATTTCTTGCTGTACAAGTCAAGATTTGTTATTAAATGCATGATTTATAATATAAAAAATGGAGCTTTAAAAAGCTCCATTTTTGTAACAATATAATAAATTGAAACAAATTCTTTATACTTTTTCCAACAATACACCCGTCTCAACATGGTGTGTATACGGGAACTGGTCAAACATGGCGAACTTGCTGATTTTATGCGTTTGACACAACTGTTTCAGATTGTCATATAAGGTATCTGGATTGCAAGAAATGTAAATAATACGTTCGAAACGCTGTAACAGTTTCAGCGTTTCATCATCAATACCGGCACGCGGTGGATCGACAAATACCGTATCAAAATCATAAGTCGAAATATCGATTTGTGCTTCCTGCAAGCGACGGAAAATACGTTCGCCATTATAAGCCTGAGTAAATTCTTCAGCAGACAGACGCGCAACCTGAATATTTTCAATCTGGTTTTGCTCAATATTCCACTCAGCTGCATAGACTGAAGATTTGGCTAATTCAGTGGCTAAAACACGGCGGAATTTGGTTGAAAGCGGTAGGGTGAAGTTGCCATTGCCACAGTAGAGTTCCAGCAAATCTTTATCTGATTGCTCTGCTGCATCACATGCCCATTCCAGCATTTTTTGGCAAACTTGTGCATTGGGTTGGGTAAAGCTGCTTTCGATCTGCTTGTATTTATAGGGACGGTCAAAGACCGACAGTTCTTCCACCACATATTCATCAGTCAGGACAAATTTCTGGCCACGGCTGCGGCCAATCAGTTTGATATTCAGTTTTTCCGCCAGCGCTTTTGCTGCAGGTTCCCAGCTTTCATCCAGCTTGCGGTGATAAATCAGGGTTACCAGAACCTGACCCCTTAAAGTCGCCAGAAAATGGACTTCAAACAGGCGATGGCCCAGATTGGCATCTGCCTTGAATGCTTCAAGTAATTGTGGCATCAAGTCATTAATGCTGCGGTCGGCAATTGGAAATTCATCAATACGAATGACTTTTTTATTGTTGTTCTCGTCACGTTCGAACATGGCATAAAACAGATCATCTTCAGTATGCCAGATCCGGAATTCAGCACGCATGCGGAAATATTTTTCAGGAGACTGGAATACTTCTAAAGCAGGTGGTTGATATTCGGCAAACTGAGCGCTGATGCGTTCAATTTTGGCTTCAAGTTGTTGCTGATAAGATGAAGTCATATGCAGTAAGAAATCGCAAATATTTTAAAGCGCAAATGGTAGCAAAAAATTGCCGATCTGCCTAAGCCTATTGTAGTCGAGCCGCTTTAAAAGCTGCATAAAAAAGACCAAACCTTCTGAGGAGAGAGGTTTGGCCATCAAGAGGAAAGATTTAAGCTAAAAATGCTGAGATGATTGGACTGATTTAGAGATTATCCATTGTCATCAAGCTGGCATTGCCACCTGCCGCCGCCGTGTTGATACTGATAGCGCGTTCAATCACCAATCGCTCGACCGGAATATCGTAGTTGCCCGAAGTTAAATGGGTGATACCAATAATTGGACCTTTTCGGCCTGCAATGCGTTTCTGCAAATCAATCAATTCAGCAGTGTCACCATGATGCAGGACGGCATCAAATACACCTGTTTCAATATCCCGGACTACTTTAAATTGCTTGCTGACCGCGGCTGGCATCGTTGGTAAATATTTCAGAATAAAAGTATTGTCCGCCAGTACCGCAGGACGACTGCCAACCGATAAAATCGCCAGAATTTGCTGAATCTGATCCTGCTCGGTATGTGCTAAGGATAAAACGCTTTCACGTGGCAAGATCATGTACTGATTATCCTCACCAGTTGGGCCTTGGAGGCTAAGGCTTTGAACAGTCGCAATTTGCATAGGCGCTTTTAAAGATAAAGTCGGAAAAGTTTTAGCTACCCAAGCTTTAAACTCCTGAACAAGGTTATTTTCAACAAGGGCTGGCTCCGCTTGAACTGCATAAGGCTGAGCCAGTTTTTTCTCGGATACTTGATGCATTAAACGGTAGATATACAGTGGGCCACCCGCTTTCGGGCCGGTGCCGGACAGACCTTCGCCACCAAAAGGCTGGACGCCCACGACCGCACCGACGATATTGCGGTTAATATACAGGTTGCCGACTTCTGCTCGCGCAATCACGGTTTGCATGGTTTCATCAATACGCGTGTGCAAACCCATGGTCAGGCCATAACCCTTACTGTTGATCTGCTCTAATAACTGTTCCAGTTCGCCATATTTATAGCTGATCAGATGCAATACCGGACCAAATACTTCACGTTCTAGATCATTCAGATTTGGCAGTTCAATCAGGGTCGGCGCAATGAATGTTCCTTGAGTTAATTCAGTCTGGTCTTGATTAAACATCAACTGATGAACTTTATGACCTTTGCTGCGCATCTGCTCAATATGCTTTTGGATATTTTGTTGGGCTTCTGCATCAATCACTGGACCAATATCGGTTTTCAGCAAGACCGGATTGCCAACACGCAACTGTTGCATGGCACCTTTGAGCATGTTGCGAACAGCCTCCAGATTATCCTCCTGAACACAAAGGACACGCAGGGCAGAACAACGTTGACCGGCACTGTCATAGGCAGAGCTCACAACATCCAAAACCACCTGTTCAGTCAGGGCGGATGAATCCACAATCATGGCATTCTGACCACCGGTTTCAGCAATCAGGGTGACGCTTTCTCCAAACTGATTCAGACGTTCTGCAACGGTTTTTTGCAGAATCTGAGCGACTTCGGTGGAACCGGTAAACATGATGCCCTGAATACGTGAATCTGCACTGAGCTGTGCACCAATGGTTTCACCGCGCCCAGGTAGCAGCTGTAATACATCCTGCGGAATACCGGCTTCCCATAAAATCTGTACGGCTTGTGCTGCAATCAGCGGCGTTTGTTCAGCCGGTTTGGCAATCACGGTATTGCCAGCGACCAGCGCTGCTGAAAGCTGACCGGTAAAAATCGCCAGCGGGAAATTCCATGGACTGATACATAGCACGGTGCCTAAAGGCTGGATCTGTACATTGTCATTGAGATCCAAAACTTGAGCTGCATAGTAACGCAAGAAATCTACCGCCTCACGCACTTCGGCAATCGCATTGGCATAGGTTTTACCTGCTTCACGAGAAAGAAGAACCATGAGCGGTAGCAGGCGTTCTTCCATCAATTCTGCGGCTCTATTCAGGCAGGCAGCACGCTCATTTTTTGACAGATTGGCCCAGAAACTTTGTGCATTAACGGCTTGGGTGAGTGCAATTTTGGCCTGTTCAGAAGTTGCTTCATAGACTGTGCCGACCACATCCTGATGTTGTGCCGGATTGATTACGGGAACTGCATGGGTTGTATCCACGCTGCTAAATGCCGTTCCCATAGCCGCTGCCTGAAATTGCGTATTTGCCAGACTGGATGCAACTTCATTTAAAATACGGAGCTCAGCATCATTGGCCAAATCGAGTCCGGATGAGTTAATGCGTGCATCGGCATAAAGATCTTGCGGATAGGGAATATGCGGATGCTTGGCTCCCAATACGTTTTCCTGTTTTGATGCCTTTAAAATCGTTTGCTGTGGATTTTCAATCAAATCTTCAATGTTTAAAGTCTTGTCGGCAATACGATTGACGAATGAGGTATTGGCACCATTTTCCAGTAAACGACGCACCAGATAAGCCAGCAAGGTTTCATGATTGCCGACTGGCGCATAGATCCGGCAGGGTATACCGAGTTTATTTTTCGATGGATCACCCACGACATTTTCATACAGCGGTTCGCCCATGCCATGCAGACATTGAAACTCGTATTGGCCAGCATAATACTGCTCAGGTTGCGCCAGTTGATAGATCGTCGCTACCGTTTGTGCATTGTGAGTGGCAAATTGCGGGTAGATGTAATCCGGTTCAGCTAGCAGCTTACGCGCACAGGCGATATAAGACAGATCGGTATGTACCTTACGGGTAAATACTGGATAATCCGATATTCCATCAATTTGGGCTTTCTTGATTTCGCTGTCCCAATATGCGCCTTTGACTAGACGAATCATCAAGCGTTTCTGGCTGCGCTTCGCCAGATCAATGATGTAATCCACGACATAGAAGCAGCGTTTTTGATAGGCTTGAATCACAAAGCCAATGCCTTTCCAGTCCTGCAATTGTGGTTCAAAACACAGGCGTTCTAACAGTTCCAGTGAAATCTCAAGGCGATCACTTTCTTCAGCATCGATATTTAAACCAATATTGTATTGCTTGGACAAGACCGCGAGTTTCAGTACTTTTGCATAGAGCTCATCATGCACGCGATCCATTTGCGAACGCTGATAACGGGGGTGCAGCGCAGAGAGTTTGATAGAAATGCCAGGCCCGTCATAAACATCTTTATCCTGTGATGCTTGACCAATGGCATGAATGGCTTGCTGATAATCCTGATAATAACGTTCAGCATCCGGATCGGTCAGTGCTGCTTCACCCAGCATGTCATAGGAATAGCGAAAGCCTTTTTCTTCCAGCGGCTCCGCATTTTTCAGTGCTTCATCAATGGTTTCACCCGTAACAAACTGCTCGCCCATCATGCGCATGGCAACATCGACGGCCTTACGGATAATCCCGCGGCCACTGCGTGCCAAAAGACCAGTCAACAAGCTAGACAGGCTCTTTTGCTGCGGGGTTTCCATCAGCTTGCCAGTCAGCATCAGTCCCCAGGCTGCCGCATTCACAAACATTAGCTGGCTCTGACCCAAATGTTCTTTCCAGTTACCTTGATTGATTTTGTCTCGAATCAGCAGGTCACGTGTGGCTTTGTCCGGAATCCGCAGCAAGGCTTCTGCCAGACACATCAGGGCAATGCCTTCCTGAGAAGATAAAGAAAATTCCTGCAATAAGCCCTGTACGATGCCGGCTTTCCCAGTGGAGCTTTTGCGTTCACGTAAGGAATGTGCGAGATCAAAGGCAAGCGCCTGAATCTTGTCACTCATCTCGGAAGAAATTTCACTATGGGCCAATAACTCTTCGACGCAATCCGTTTCAGCACGACGCCATGCCGTATTAATACGTTCTTCGTATTGGTTTTTGTGTTTAAATTCAGCAATATAATTCGAGTGCTGGGCTGAATCTAAAATTGAATCTGGGCGGAGAGTGGTTGGCATAGTGACTTCCTGTACTGCGTCAATCAGTTCTTTGAGGTGAATGAGTTTTAATCTATAATCACAGAATATTTGACGAATATCTCACTATAGTTTTCGCTTTTTTTAGAGAATAATTCTAATGCCAAGTCCTTATTTGAACCTTGACCGTATAGATATTCGTATACTGGGTTTATTGCAATCCGATGCCAAGCTCTCCAATATCAAACTGGCTGAACTGGTCAATCTGTCGCCTACGGCAGCCTTGGCGCGTGTACAAAAGCTGACCCGGGAAGGTTTTATTGTGGGCTATGAAGCGCGCCTCAATCCAGTCATGTTGAATAATGGTTTTGTGGTCTTTGTTGAAATTTTATTGGATAAAACCACACCGAATGTTTTAGATGAATTTTCCCATGCTGTGCGGCAGATTCCTGAAATTATCGAATGTCACATGATCAGTGGCGGTTTTGATTTTGTGGTAAAAATCCGATGTGCCAATATGGATGAGTTCCGGAAAATCTCTGGTCAGATCTTGTGGCAATTGCCCGGAATTAAAGAAACGCGCAGTTATCCGGTGATGGAAGTGATTAAAGAAAGTCAGCAGATCCATCTGAAAATGCCGGGAAAAGCCAAATAATTAGCAGTAAATTAAAATCAAAAAAGGGACTCGAAAGTCCCTTTAATTTATGCTGAAGAAAATATTTATTTTTCCATTTCTGCCATTTCTTTTTGATACTCAGCTTTAGCCATTTCAAAACGATGTACTACATCTTCACTAGGTGCTTTATCCAGCAGACTGACGATGATAATGCTGAGGGTAGCCAGAATAAAGCCCGGAATAATCTCATACAGACCGGTATCACCCATGTAATTTTTCCAGACAATTACAGTCACGGCACCGACCACCATACCGACAATCGCGCCGTTGAGGGTCATTCGTTTCCAGAATAGCGACAAGATAATCAGTGGGCCAAATGCGGCACCAAAACCGGCCCAGGCATAAGCCACTAGACCCAAAACCTTACTGTTCGGATTAATTGCCAGTGAAATGGCAATCAGGGCAATCACCAAGACCATGCCGCGACCGACCCAGATCAGTTCTTTTTGTGAAGCATTTTTACGCAGGAAACTCTTGTATAAATCTTCGGTCAAGGTCGTTGAACAGACTAGAAGCTGACAGCTTAAGGTACTCATGATTGCTGCCAGAATAGCAGCCAGAATGATTCCGGCAATCCACGGATTAAACAGGATTTTGGTCAACTCCATAAATACCGTTTCAGGGTTTTGATTCACCACCGAGGCCAATGTGGGATTGACACTGAAGTAGGCAATACCGATATAACCGGCAGCCACTGCACCGCCTAGGCATAGAATCATCCAGGTCATGCCAATACGGCGCGCAGCAGGAATGGTTTTGACCGAATCTGCTGCCATAAAACGCACCAGAATATGCGGCTGACCAAAATAACCCAAGCCCCAGGCCAGACTGGAAATAATCGCAACGGTGCTTAAACCTTCAAGCATACTGGAGGCATGTGGGCGAGCCGATTCAAGGATGACACTCACTTGCTGGCTGTTGTCGCCCAGGGCCAAGAAGGTAATGATCGGAGTCAGCAATAAGGCAAAAATCATCAAACCGGCCTGGAATGTATCGGTCCAGCTGATCGCCAAAAAGCCACCAATACAAACATAGAGAATCGTCGCCATCGCACCAATCACAAGCGCTGTGGTGTAATCCCAGCCAAACAGGCTTTCAAACAGACGTGCACCTGCGACCATGCCCGAAGCACAATAAATCGCAAAGAACACCAGAATCACCAAGGCAGACAAAACCCGTAAAATGCGTTTACGGTCGGAAAAACGGCTGGTGAAATAATCCGGTAAGGTTAGGGCATTGTTTTGATATTCAGTATGGGCACGCAGTCGACCTGCTACGAGTAACCAGTTCAGCCATGCACCGATAATCAAACCGATCGCAATCCAGACTTCTGACAGGCCAGACAGGTAAATGGCTCCCGGAAGACCCATCAACAGCCAGCCACTCATATCCGATGCGCCCGCCGAAAGTGCAGTAACGACACTGCCCAGACTCCGTCCACCTAGAATATATTCGTCAAAATTGGAGGTGACACGATAAGCATATAAACCGATTGCAATCATGGCGATAATATAAAACATGAAGGTAATCAGGGTGGGGTTTAAATAAGTCATAGGCAGGTCATCCTGTAAATATGGAAATCATCGTCCAAGATGATTTTTTGTACTGAGATTGCAAGGAGGTGATTCAAGCATGGTTTAAAAATTACACTCTGTAACAATTGCACAGCTTTTATGTGTGCTTATTGTAAACATAATAGTAATCCACTGAAATTGAATCAGGAATAACTTGAGCGGATAAAAGGCAATACGACGTCGGATTCAGGGGGAAAGTGGAAATTTTGAATAAATAATTAAAATATTTGAATTTTAGCCAGTTACTTACACAATCTTACAAAACTCACAGCTTTAGCGTATTGGTAATAAATCGTAGCAAATCTAGGTTAAAGTCTTTCTATTAGGCCTGTATTTGTTTGCTCATATTAATGTCACACCAAATACGGTGCATCGCCAAGAGTATTTTTTAGTGGACAATATGCTTCAAATCGAACCGACCCGCATTGAACGTGATTTATTGGGGGAAAAACAAATCCCGTTGCATAGCTATTATGGGATTCATACCTTACGTGCCATCGAAAATTTTAAGATTTCCGGATTGGCGGTGGGGCAACAAACGCATTTTATTCGTGCTTTGGCCCAAGTGAAAAAAGCCTCGGCACAGGCCAATCTACATTTTCAAAAACTGTCCGAGCAGACCAGTCATGCCATTCAAAATGCCTGTGATGAATTGATTCAGCATCCGGAAGCGTGGCAAGCGGCATTTCCACTCGATCCTTATCAGGGCGGTGCCGGAACCTCCATCAATATGAATGCCAATGAGGTGATCGCCAATATTACCCTTGAAATGTCGGGCCATCAGAAAGGTGATTATCACATTCTGCATCCAAATGATCATGTCAATACCTCGCAATCGACCAATGATGTCTATCCAACGGCTTTGCGTCTGTCGACCTATAGCAGTCTGGATGAATTATTGAGTGTGCTCAAGGCGCTGATAGATTGTATCGATCATAAAGCTGCCGAATTTGAATATGTCATCAAGATGGGACGTACCCAGTTACAAGATGCAGTTCCGATGACCATGGAACAGGAATTCCGGGCATTTGCCACCTTATTAAAAGAAGACCTGAAGCTGATTGGTCAGATGCGACAGTTATTGCTAGAAGTCAATTTAGGCGCCACTGCTATTGGGACCGGAGTGAATACACCGCCGGGCTATGCCAATCGGGTAGTGGAAATCTTGGCACACCTGACAGGTCTACCTTTAAAAGGAGCGGCAGATTATGTCGAGGCGACCAGCGATTGTGGCGTCTTTATTATTTTGTCGAGCAGTTTAAAACGTCTGGCAGTGAAACTGTCCAAAATCTGTAATGACTTGCGCTTGCTCAGCTCAGGGCCGCGTACAGGTCTGGCTGAAATCCGTTTACCTGAATTACAGGCAGGTTCTTCGATCATGCCGGCAAAAATCAATCCGGTGATTCCGGAAGTGGTCAATCAGATTGCCTTTCGGGTGATTGGTAATGATTTAACCATTACTATGGCTGCGGAAGCCGGGCAGTTACAATTGAATGTTATGGAGCCTGTGATTGCCGTGGCGATGAATGAATCGATTCAATTATTGACCCAAGGCATGCAAACCCTGAATCAGAAATGTATTGCTGGCATTCAGGCCAATGAACAGATTTGTTTAAGTTCGGTCATGCGCAGTGTCGGGATCGTAACCTTGCTTGAACCGATATTGGGACATGCCAAATGCGATGAAATCGGCAAACAATGTATGCGGGAAAATAAAACCGTGCCGCAAGTAGTATTAGAGTTAGGTTTATTGAGTGAAGCGCAATTAGAAGAGATTTTTGCATTTGAAAATCTGGTGTCTGAAATCCCTTCAGCAGAGAATCAGCTCGAACAGGTTTCTTAACATACATATATCTATTAAATCGTCTGAAACAGCGAATCGCTGCTATTTTGATAATTTGCCTCAAGTTCAGGATGTGGATTTGAGGCATTTTCATCTAGACTAGAGCCTGAACTATATTTGGCTGGGTAAATGGCGATGTTTGATAAAATCAGTGCATTATTTAAAAGTAATAAACCGACTGCTGCACAGCTATATTTAGAAGAGCAGAATATCCAGTACGTAGAAGGTACAGGCTATATCGTCGATGATATTCAACTCAATCAGGAATTGGGTGCACGATTAGAGTATTTGTCGAATCGCCGTTTAAAACAGTTTGATGATTTAAAAGCGTTATATGATACCGCAATGCTGATCAATGAAAAAATTGATCTGGAAATTGCCCATCAGCATTTTAATGCGACTTTAGGCAATACCGAAGAGAATCTGCTGCAATTTAAAATGATCCTTAAGAAGTTAAATGATTATTATCGTAACTTTCTGCGCGATCAAAAATAAGCTGCAAAAGTGGCTTAAAATCGAAGTATATGGATGTGGCAAGACTGCATAAAAATAACAAAATATCCTGAGATCATCGTGCTAGTATAAGCCTCAGGTTATTTAGACTTTAAAGCTATATCCATGTTCCAGCAAGAAATTTCCCAACTCAATTTACCACAGCTCAAAGCAGGCGAGAAACGCTGGTTAGGCAATCTGCAAGGTTCCTCAACTGCATTATTGCTCAAGGAAATCGTGCAGCAGCAATCGCGCTTATTTATTGTGATTGCACGTAATAATCAGCATTTGGGTCAACTGGAAAGTGAACTGGAATTTTATGGGATTAAACCCACGATTTTTCCGGATTGGGAAATCTTGCCTTATGATCGTCTCTCCCCACATCAGGATATTGTCTCGGAACGTCTGGCAATCTTATCCAATATGCCCAAAACTGGTGTACTGTTGTTGTCCGCCTCAACTTTGGCACAACGTGTGGCGCCAACCTCATGGATTCTGGGTGAGCATTTCGATATTCATGTCGGTCAGAAATTTGATCTGGAACAACAAAAGAAAAAGTTGATTCAGGCCGGTTATCATCTGGTCGATACCGTCTATGATCCAGGTGAATTCGCGGTACGCGGCAGTATCATGGATATCTACGCATCGGGACAGGAAGCACCGATTCGGATTGACCTGTTTGATGATGAAATTGAAAGCCTGAAATTTTTCGATGCCGAAACTCAGCGCACCACGCAAAGTTTGCAGCAGTTTACCGTATTGCCGGCACAGGAATTTCCGCTCAAGGAAGGTCGTGCGACGTTCCGTGACCGCTATGCCGAATTTTTCCCGACCGCGAATCCAAAGAAAAACCCGATCTATCAGGATGTGATGGATGGCATAGTCTCGCCGGGAATCGAGTTTTATTTGCCCTTGTTTTTCAGCGCGGAAGCCATGCAAGGCCAAAGTTCACTGATTTCGTACCTACCGAAGAATGGCATTGTCATTACAGATAAGGCTCTGGACGAAAGTCTCAGCCAGTTTTGGCAAGATGTGGTGCGCCGTTATGAAGATCGTCGCCACAATGTCGACCAACCGATCATGCCGCCTGAAAGCCTGTTTTTTCAGACCAATCAGGTGCTGGAGCAGCTGAACCAGTTTGCACGCATCATTGCCGCACAAACATCTTTTGATCAAAAAGCTGGGGTATTGAATCTTGATACCCAGTTGCCACCGCGTCTGCCCGTAGATCCGAAACGTGAAAAACCGTTTCATGAAGTCAAAAAATATATTGATCAGGCTAATCATCCGGTATTGCTAGTGGCTGAAAGTGCTGGACGCCGGGAAAGTCTTAAAGATGCCTTAAGGCCAAGTCTGGGTGATATCCCCACGGTTGAAAATTTTGATAGTTTTATTCAATCTCTGTATGCAATTGCCATTACCAATGCGCCTTTAGAGCGTGGTCTGGTATTGACCGATCGTGTCAGCGTAATTTCTGAAAATCAGCTGTATGAACATCGCGTGGTACAGCGCCGTCGCAAACGTCAACAGGAAGTTTCCGAAGAGTTTCTGATCCGAAGTCTAACTGAGCTGACCATGGGCGCGCCTGTGGTACATATCGATTATGGGGTCGGACGTTATGCCGGTCTGGTCACCCTAAGTATTGATGATCAGGATCACGAATTTTTGCAGCTGGATTATGCGGATGCCGCCAAAGTCTACGTGCCGGTGACCAATCTGCACTTAATCAGCCGGTATAGTGGTGGTGATCCGGATCTGGCACCTTTGCATAAACTGGGTACAGATGCGTGGAATAAAGCCAAACGTAAAGCGCTGGAACAGATTCACGATGTCGCGGCCGAATTGCTGCATATTCAGGCACGTCGTGCTTCCAAGCCCGGGATCAGTTTTGAAGTCGATCAAAGCCTGTATATGCAATTTGCCAGTGGCTTTGCTTATGAAGAAACACCGGATCAGGCCAATGCCATTGAAGCTACGCTGCAGGATATGCAGCAGGCCAAACCGATGGATCGACTGGTGTGTGGTGATGTCGGTTTCGGCAAGACAGAAGTCGCGATGCGTGCCGCATTTGTTGCAGTGCAGAATAATCGGCAGGTCGCGATTCTGGTACCAACCACCTTGCTGGCACAGCAGCATTATGATTCATTCAAAGACCGCTTTGCCGACTGGCCGGTCCGGATTGAAGTGCTGTCACGTTTCGGTTCTTCCAAAGCACATACCAAGACCATTGATGACCTGATCGAAGGGAAAGTCGATATTGTGATTGGTACACATAAGATTTTGCAGGAAAATGTCCAGTTTAAGAATCTCGGTCTGATGATTGTCGATGAAGAGCATCGTTTCGGTGTGCGCGACAAGGAGCGAATCAAGGCCATGCGTGCCGATGTTGATATGCTGACACTGACTGCGACTCCAATTCCACGTACGCTGAATATGGCCTTTAGTGGCATGCGTGATCTGTCGATTATCGCCACACCGCCGGCACGCCGTCTTGCGGTGAAAACCTTTGTGCAGGAACATACCGATGACACCATTAAAGAAGCGATTCTGCGTGAATTGCTGCGCGGTGGTCAGGTTTATTTTCTGCATAATGAAGTTGATACAATCGATCGTGCCGCCGAGCATATCCGTAAACTGGTGCCGGAAGCGCGGGTGATTGTGGCCCACGGACAGATGCGTGAACGTGAACTGGAGCAGGTGATGCAGCAGTTCTATCACAAGGAATACAATGTTCTGGTATGTTCGACCATTATTGAAACCGGGATTGATGTTCCGAATGCCAACACCATTCTGATTGAACGTGCCGACAAACTGGGCCTGGCGCAATTACATCAGCTACGCGGACGTGTAGGGCGCTCACATCATCAGGCTTATGCATATTTGATGGTACCGTCATTAAAAGCCTTAAAAGGTGATGCAGAAAAACGTCTGGATGCCATTCAGCGTGCTTCAACTTTGGGTGCCGGTTTTATGCTGGCAACTGAAGATCTGGAAATTCGCGGCGCAGGTGAGTTACTCGGTGAACAGCAGAGTGGTTCGATGCAGGCGATTGGTTATAGCCTGTATATGGAAATGCTGGAAAAAGCCACCAAAGCCATTCAAAAAGGTAAAACGCCAAACTTCGACGCACCATTGTCATTGACTGCCGAAATTACCCTGCATATGCCAGCACTGATTCCGGATGAATATCTGGGTGATGTGCATCAACGTCTGTTGTTCTATAAACGCATCAGTAATACCGATACCCAGGAAAAGCTGGATAATATCCGGATGGAATTGATTGATCGTTTTGGTATACCGCCGCAACCGGTCAAACAGCTCTTTGCTGTACATCAGATTCGATTGAAAGCCGAGCAGCTTGGTATTACTAAAATTGATATCAGCAGTCAGGGTGGGCATATTGAATTTGCACCGGATACTCCGGTTCAAGCCATGACGATTATCCAGATGATGCAGAAACATCCGACCTATTTCCGGATGGATGGCGGTCAACGTCTAAAAGTCAT
This sequence comes from Acinetobacter sp. NPDC052428, assembly GCF_044547685.1. Lineage (GTDB taxonomy): Bacteria > Pseudomonadota > Gammaproteobacteria > Pseudomonadales > Moraxellaceae > Acinetobacter > Acinetobacter lwoffii_G. Next base: position 2,402 of record NZ_JBIUAT010000014.1, on the reverse strand, counting down.
GGTCATGCTGGAAGACTATCAAAAGCGGATTCAGGTTATACAGGATTTACTGGACAGTCTGCTTAAAGAATTGCACTGATTTTATTCGATTAAATCAGCCTGAAAATTCAGTTTGGGTTTCATTTTCCAATGAAGTTTGCAGGAACAACAGGCTTGATTTTTTTAATGAATTGTTTACAGTAATTGTTGTGATGTGCTTCGCAACAAATCATGAGAATTTGTCTTTAAACACATTGCTTTCAATATTCAGCTTCAGTTGGATATGTTAGTATTAGCCATCATTCTAATTTTGCATCATTTATAAAGATATGTTTAGTTTGCATCCACAACTTGCTCAAGATACGTTTTTTGTAGGCGACTTTCCTTTGTCAACATGTCGTTTGATGAATGATATGCAATTTCCCTGGCTCATTCTGATTCCACGTGTGCCGGGTGTCTCTGAATTATATGAATTGAGTCAAGCTGACCAAGAGCAGTTTTTAAGAGAGTCAAGCTGGTTATCAAGCCAGCTGGCACGTGTTTTCCGTGCAGATAAAATGAATGTAGCAGCGCTGGGTAATATGGTGCCGCAATTGCATTTTCATCATGTGGTTCGTTATCAGAACGACGTTGCATGGCCGAAGCCTGTTTGGGGTACACCTGCTGTTCCTTATAGCAGTGAAGTACTGGCACATATGCGTCAAACCTTAATGCTGGCTTTACGTGGTCAAGGTGATATGCCATTTGACTGGCGCATGGACTAATCAGCCAAGGCATTCCGAGAACCATGGACAGTTGCGGACTTCAGGGAGTGAGTGAGTGCAATTAGACGACTGGATTCAAAAAGAACCCCATCAGTTTGAATATTTCCATCGCATGATGGGCTATATCATGCTGTCTCTGGTTCTGGTCGTCTTTCATTACACTGAACCAGATACCCAGTATCAGCTTTTTGTTCCATTTTTTTTGTTTCTGGTTTTGTTGATCACTCCCAAGCTATCTCGCTGGCTGATCTATCGTCATGATTATCACATTCGGCGTAATATTCTTTTCCTGATTGATGTCATTGTCATCTCGGTGGTTTTGGCGGCCGTGCATCTGGACTTGGTGTTGTCCTTGCTGGGTCTGGTCGCAGTGCTCTATACCGCGATCAGCAATAAAATTTCATTGATGATGGCATCTCTAGCCAGCCTGATCGGGATTACGCTTTTTTATCTGGCCAATATTCTGGTCTTTGGGTTTAATAATTATTTCGAACCGACCAGCAGTGAGTTGACCGTTTTAGGCTTTATCTGTCTGATTACCTATTTTGGTGTCGGAAGTTTTTATCAAAGTGGTCGTGTGCAATACATGACCCAGAAAAAAGACCATTATTTCGAACAGATGAACCGTTATATGGAATTTGCCAATCAGCTGAGTCGCTATGCGCCCGTGCAGTTATGGCAATCCATTATGAAAGGTGAATCTGAAGCCAAAATTGAATATAAACGTAAAAAGTTGACGATCTTTTTCTCTGATATTCAAGGCTTTACAGAGCTATCTGAAACTCTGATTCCAGATGATTTAGCATTCCTGTTGAATGACTATCTTCGGCATATGACCGAAATCGCTAAAAATTATGAAGCGACTGTCGATAAATTCATGGGTGATGCCATCCTGATTTTCTTTGGTGATCCGAACTCCGAAGGTGTGGAACAGGATGCTAAGAACTGTATGGAAATGGCATTGGCGATGCGTCAGCAAATGAAATTGCTGCGGGAACGCTGGATTAAAATGGGTTATCCGCCACTGCATATCCGCATGGGGATTTCAACCGGTTATTGCCACGTAGGGAATTATGGGGCTACGCATCGTATGGCTTATACCATTGTAGGACGTGATGCCAATCTGGCAGCGCGTTTGCAAAGTGCAGCGGAAGTCGATGAAATCCTGATTTCGGAAGATACTCATAATCTGATCAAAGATGATTATCTTTGTGCACCGAAAAAGCCGATATTCTTGAAAGGCATTAAAGCACCTGTAAGAACCTGGCAGGTCATGGAAAAATATGCGTCTCAGAAAGTCGAGTATCAGCGCTGGTTCGATTATGAATATAAGGGCTTTCATTTATTGCTGAATCTGGATGAAGTGCAAAACTTTGAATATCCCGAGCTGATTCATGTGCTAGAAAAAATGATTAAACGTATTGAAACTCAACAGAAAATGACCAATTCACAAGGAATTGTCAAATTGAAGCTTGAAGATGAAGTGATTGAACATATTTAGAATTTATCTAAATTAACTCAATCCAAATAAAAAACATTTGATTAAAACTGCTTATATTTAAATCTTAGATTAGCATTTGAAGTGCAACACCATGTTGTTGCCATAATACCTGACTCGGACTTTTAAAGCCGAGTCTTTTTCTTGGGCGATGATTCAAA